>CAXUMV010000215.1:0-6554 GCA_964252065.1 uncultured Lichenihabitans sp. | reverse complement strand
CCAGCAGGAGAACCGCGGCCAGAACACCAGCGAGCCCACCCTTGCCGCCGAAGATGCCGATACCACCGAGCATCGCGGCCGTCAGCGAGGTCAGCTCGAGGTTTTGGCCGATATTGGGTCGCCCGCTCCCGAGCCACGCCAGCGACACAAGAGCCGCGAGGCCGGCCAGGAAACCACTCGCCGTATAGGCCAGAGCGCGCACCTGATCGACCGCGATCCCGACCAGCCTGGCCGAGCGCTCGTTGTAGCCGAGCGCATAGATCCAGCGCCCCCAGGCCGTGAACTCAAGTAGCAGACTTGCGAGAGCAAAGGCCGGCAACGCCACGCTGATGAACGGAAGCGGCAAGCCGAACAGCACGCCGCGTCCCCACGGAACCAGCCAGGCCGGCACGCCGCCCTGGGCGCCGCCATTGGTCAGCGCCAGGGCGAGGCCAGAATACACGTAGAAGGTCCCCAATGTCGCGATCAACGGCAGGATGCGCAGCCGTGTGACCAGCAGGCCGTTGATCGCCCCAAGAGCCGCCCCGATGGTCAGGCATGTCGGGGGCAGAAGCACCTCCGGCAGTCCCGACCGGAGGGCCAGCATTGCGCTCACGGCCGTCAGCGACACGATGCCCCCGACGGAAAGGTCGATCCCCGCACCGCCGCAGAGGACGACGAGGCTTTGCCCGAGCGCCACAAGGGCGAGCAGCGTCGAGAACTGCAGGACCGTGGTGAGCGTCGACACCGCAAAGGCGTTCGGCCTGAGCAGCCCGAGACCCAGAGCCACGACGGCCCATAGGCCGCACAAAATGAGCAGGGTGGACGAGCGGGCCCGCAGCCGCAGTGCGATCACGCGGTCACCTTCGCGGCCCGGATCAGGCGGAGACGGCTCCCTGCCGCTTCGAGGCCGAGGATGGACAGCAGGAGCGTGCCCGTGACGACGGTCTGCCAGAGCGATGGCACGCCGACCAGCAGAAGGCCGTTCTGGACGATGCGCAGCAGGGCGACGCCGAGCACCGTTCCACTGAGGCTGCAGGCACCGCCCATCACGTTCGTTCCGCCCAACACTACGGCCGCGATGGCCTCGAGCGCCAAGGTTCCACCAATGGTGGTTGCGACATTGCGGTAGGTCGCGACGTAGAAGCTTGCGGCGAGGCCGCAGACGATGCCGTTGATCAAAAAAACCGTGAAGCGGGTCCTTACGATATCCACGCCCGATAGGCGGGCTCGTTCCTCGCCGTTGCCGATGCTCAGAAGATGCAGCCCGAACGGCATGCGACGCAACGCCAGCCAGACCGACCCATAGGCGACCCCGATGACGAGAAGCGCGAACGGAATTCCCAGCAGCCGCGCGTTGACCAGGTCGGTGAGCCCACCCGGGAGTCCGGACAGCCATGATCCTCCGAGCGCCAGGAAGATGACCGCCCGGTAGACGCCGAGAAGGCCCAGCGTTCCCACGATCGGCGGGACACGTCCCAGAACCACGACGCATGCGGTGACCAGGCCCAGGATCGCGCCGACCAGCGGGCCCACGAGGCCCGCCAGCAGCGGCGGCCAGCCGGCCTGGAGCGTCTGGCCGACCCCGATGGCGCCCAGGCCCATGACCATGCCGACTGAAACGTCGACCCCGCCGGTGGCGAGCAGGAGCGTCATGCCGAGGCTGACGAGAAGCAATTCGTTGGAATTGCGCAGCACCGTCAGGAGATTGTCGGGCGTGGCAAAGGACGGCGATGCGGCCGAGAAGGCGACGCCGGCGAGCAGGCAGGCAACCGCAAGGGTCACCTCCCGGCCGTTCCGAGCCGCCATCACGGAGAGCCGCATCGGCTCGGCTCAGAACTTGTATTGATCGACATTCTCTGCCGTAAACACGGCCGGATCACCCAGCAACAGCACGCCGGTCGCCTTGTCGAACGTCGCGGGATGGCTCAGTCCCTTGACGGTGTTGCTGGCCTCAAGGGGTTTGCCGTCAATCAATTGCTTGCCGGCCCAGACGGTCAGATAGCCGAGTTCCGACGGATCCCATAGAACCGTAAAGCCGAAGGCGCCGCTCTTCAGATAGGCTCGTGCGGTGTTGGGGCTGCAGTAACCCGTGCCGATGACCTTGCCGATCTTGCCGGCCGTCTCGATCGCTTGGGCAACGCCCGGACAGGTCGTGGATGCGACGCCGATGATGCCCTTGAGATCGGGGTTGGCGGCGATCAGGTCAGCGGAGATCTGCGCGGCGCGCTCGGCCGCCCCTCCCGCAAATTGGGGAGCCAGAAGCGTGAGCTTGGGGTATCGGGCCTTGACGCGTTGCTGCATGAAACCGATCCAGGCGTTCAGGTTGGACGCCGTGGCCTCACCAGACACGATGCCGATCTTGGCCTCGGGACCGACCCGTTTGACCATCTCATCGATGATGCTGTTGCCCAGGCCCTCGTCGGTCGCCTGCGCCACATAGACGGCACGGCCGGACGCTGGTGCGTCGCTGTCGGCCGTGAAGAGCTTGACGCCCTTGGCCTTGGCGGCCTCGACCACCGGAGCGATGCTGGACGCGTCCAAGACGCTGACCGAGACGGCCCCGACACCCTGGTTGACGAGGTTCTGCACGATCTGCAGCTGGTCGATCGGGTTGGTATCGACCGGACCGGAATAGATGAACGTCACGCCAAGCGCTTCAGCGGCCTTCTTGCCGCCTTGCTCCATGGCGTCGAAATACGGAATGCCGACGATCTGCGGGACGAAGGCCACCGTGTTGGCGGCCTCCGCCGCGCGGGCCGGAAGGGAGCCGAGCGCCAGAAGCGCTAGGCCGGCGAGGAGCGAGCCTGTTTGTCTGATCATCGAGTAAGCCTTGTTGGTTGCTGGGTTTAGGAGAGGATTTCCGACGCCCGCGCATCCGGGTGGACGCCGGTGATCAGGGAGACGATCTCTTCCGTGGTCGTGGCCTCGCGTTCCCGCTCGGCGATCTTCCTGCCGCGACGGAACACGACCATCCGGTCGGCGACTTCGAAAACGTCGACCAGATTGTGCGAGATGAGCACGACCGCGCAGCCGCGTTCGGCGAGCCGGCGGGCAAGGCCCAGGACCTTGCGGGTTTCAGCAACCGCAAGGGCGGCCGTCGGCTCATCCATGATGACGAGGCGCGCTTCGAGATTGAGCGCGCGGCAGATCGCGACCGCCTGCCGCTGGCCGCCTGACAGGCTGCCGACCGGAGCGTCCGGATCAGCGACATGGGCTTCGAGTTCCCTCAGCAGGCCCGCGACGCGCTTGCGCATCGCGGCGCGACGCAGAAACGGCAGCCCTGCCACCCGGATCACCAGCTCCCGGCCGAGAAACACATTCTCAGAGATCGAGAGATTTTCCGAAAGCGCGAGCTCCTGGAAGATCGTGGCGATCCCGCAGGCGGCGGCATCCTGGGGTGAGGCGAACGTAACCTTCCGACCCGCGACCCTGATCTCGCCGCTGGTAGGCACATGTGCGCCGGCCAGCATCTTGATGAAGGTCGACTTGCCGGCCCCATTGTCGCCAAGCAGGGCGACCACCTCGCCCGACCTGATATCGAGATCGACTTTCGCCAACGCCGTCAAGGCGCCGAATTGCTTGGAAAGGTTACGAACGGACACGAACGGGGTGGGTTCGGCGGTGTGGGAGAGCAGGGCGCCCATCGGCTAGTTCATCGCGACCCGGTCGAGAGGAGGGCCGACGCTGCCGAACGGGTCGATGACAGGCGCGACCCTCATTGTCTGGCTCATGCGGTTGTATCCGTGCCGGTAGCCGTCAGCGGTCGACGAGGCCCCCGTAGGGACTTCGGGGAAGTCGATTGCTAGCGTGAGCGCCCGGCCGAACAGGTCGGATACCCTCGCCCGCTCGGCGTCGTCGAGGCCTTGGGCGCTGTCGACCAGGGCGTGCAGCCAGTCGAACTGGGCGAGGAAGTCCGGCTCGGCATGAGGGTCGACCCAACGTTTCAGTTCGGGATGGGGATCTCTGACAAACAAGGCCGTTGTCACGATTTCACCCTTCCTGGGAGGTCGGTGTCAGCTGCACTAGGACCATCGATGAGTGGCCGGACGCTACAGCATGACTTGGCTGGACTTCGCGTTTGTCTGAAGGGGCTATGGGCTCAACGGAACTCAATGTCGTTCAGATGATAGAACGTCATGACGTTTCAACAAGCAAAAAATTCGCGCATTGTCTCGGTCTGGATCGTCTTCGTACCGGCCTCCAGACCGTAGCCACTCGGTCTCTGCACTCTACGACGCTCAAATGCACGAAAGACCAAATCGGCCCTTGCACTTGGTGGGCAGGATGATCTCGGTCTCCCCATCGACGCAGCGAGGTTTGTATATCGTCTACCCGCATCCCTGGGCCAGGTCCTCGCCGCCTGCTCGATCGCGCTCGGCTTCATCTGGGGCGCGACGCAGTGGACGGCCGTCCAGCTCGGCTATCAGGCCGAGCTCGGGCTGTTAGGGGATATCAGGGCGCGAAGGTCAGCCGCTAAGTGCGCCGGCGAACGATGCCGCGATTGCGAACCTCAGCATCGCGCGCTGCTCCTGGAGCACCAATATCGCCCCGCGCCTGCGCAGCATCGTACTCGTCTGCCAGCCGCATCTTGGCGGGGCGATCCCGCCTGGAAGCAGCTTCCGCCATTCCAACGATTTTTGGTCAGCTTCCGCTGACTATCTTCGACTTACTCAAACTGCTTGAAAATTTTGGAGCGGGCGAAGGGATTCGAACCCTCGACCCCAACCTTGGCAAGGTTGTGCTCTACCCCTGAGCTACACCCGCGTCCGTGGCGCCGCTTGGCACCGGGTGGGATGCTTATGGCTGAAGACGGCGGTCAATGCAACGAGGCGGGGTGACAAAAAACCCTGAGGTCGAGGTCGGGTTGGCGGCCACCCGCTGAGGGTCGGTCGGTCGGCTCCAACCAAGCCGCCGCGTGCCAAGGCCGGAAGTCAGAACTACTCCGCGGCTTGGGCGGCGGGCTGGGTGACGGGCGCTTCGGTTTCCGGCTCGGCGGTTTGCAGGCGGCCGCCCAGCCAGGTCGAGAGACGATCCATGTAGGTGTAGACGACCGGCGTCGTGAAGAGCGTAAGGACCTGGCTCACCAGCAGGCCGCCCACCATCGCATAGCCGAGCGGCTGGCGGAGCTCCGAGCCGGTGCCCGTGCCGAGCATCAGCGGCATGCCGCCCAGCATGGCCGCCATGGTGGTCATGAGGATCGGGCGGAAGCGCAGGAGCGCCGCCTTGCGGATCGCCTCCTCGGCCGACAGGTGCTCATCCCGCTCAGCCACGATGGCAAAATCCACCATCATGATGCCGTTCTTCTTCACGATGCCGATCAGCAGGATGAGCCCGATCAGCGCGATCAGGCTGAAGTCGTAGCCGAACAGCATGAGGATCGCGAGCGCCCCGAGCCCCGCCGAGGGCAGCGTCGAGAGGATCGTGATCGGGTGGATGAAGCTCTCGTACAGAATGCCGAGGATGATGTAGACGACCACCAGGGCCGCCACGATCAGCAGCGGCACGGTGCCGAGCGACTCCTGGAACGCCTGGGCGTTGCCCTGGAAGCTCGTCTGGATCGTGGCCGGCACCTGAAGCTCGGTCATCGCCCGCTGGATGACGGTCGTCGCGTCCCCGAGCGCCGTCCCGGGCGCGAGATTGAAGCTCATCGTCACCGCCGGGAACTGCCCCTGGTGGCTGATCGAGAGCGGGCGCACGTCACGCGTGGACCAGCGCGCCACGGCCGACAGCGGCACCATCTGGCCCGTGGCCGGTGCCTTCATGTAGATCGTCTCGAGGCTGGAGCGGTCGCCCTGCAGCTGCGGCAGCACCTCGAGGATCACGTGGTAGCTGTTGAGCTGGGTGAAGTACTGAGCGACCTGCCGCTGGCCGAAGGCGTCGTAGAGCGTGTCGTCGATCAGCTGGGGCGTGATGCCGTAGCGGGACGCCTGGTCGCGGTCGATGTCGAGGGTCAGCGTGGTGCCGGCGCTCTGCTGGTCGGAGGCGACGTCCCGGAGCTCGGCCAGCCCCTTGAGCTTATCGAGGATGCGGGGCGCCCAGGCGCTCAGCTCGTCAAGGTCGGCATCCTGGAGCGTGTACTGGAACTGGGTGCGCGAGGCCCTGCCGCCGACCGTGACGTCCTGCGAGGATTGCAGGAACAGCCGAGCGCCCTCGACGGCGTCGAGCTTCTTGCGCAGGCGCGCGATGATCTGGTCGGCCGAGGCGTCGCGCTCCTCCCGCGGCTTCAGCGAGATGAACATGCGGCCGTTGTTGATGGCCGAGCCGCCGAGCCCGATCGCCATGGCGACGCTGGCGACCCCCGGATCCTCGCCGACGATCTTGCCGATCGCCTCCTGCTTGCGGGCCATGTCGGCGAAGGAGATGTCCTGCGCGCCCTCGGACGTGCCGACCAGCAGACCCGTATCCTGGTTGGGGAAGAAGCCCTTGGGGATCTCGATGAAAAGCACCACGGTCGCGATGACGGTGGCGAAGAACACGAGCAGGGTCGCAAAGCGGAACCTGAGGCAAAGGTCGAGCCCGCGCTCGTAGAGGTTCAGCATGCCCTCGAAGAAGGCTTCGCTCATCCGGTAGAG
>CAXUMV010000214.1:4464-6555 GCA_964252065.1 uncultured Lichenihabitans sp. | reverse complement strand
CTGCTCGGTCGAGGGCGTCTTGATGCCGAGCGACCGAACGAACTCGGCGCAGCGCGCCGTCTCGCGCCGGCGGCTCACGAAGAAGCGGGGCACGTAGTCCGCAAGGTGCGTCAGGCTGAAGTTCTCGCGCACGCTCATGCCCAGCACGAGGCCCTGCTCCTTGCGGTCCTCCGTCACGAACCCGATGCCGTGCGCGATGGCATCGGCGGGCTCGCCGATCGCGGCGTCCTTCCCCTCGATCCGGATGGCGCCGGTGGACGCCCGCATGCCGAACACCATCTCCATGATCTCGGTCCGCCCGGCGCCGATCAGGCCGAAGAAGCCGAGCACCTCGCCCTTGTGCAGCGTGAAGGCGATGTCGGCCACCTTGGCCTGGTGGGGCCGGGGATGGCGCAGCGTGAGGGCCTCGACCTCCAGCAGCACCTCGGCGGTCGCATGGCAGGTGTGCCGGCCATAGAGCTGGCTCAGCTCGCGGTCGACCATCTTGCGCACCAGGATGTCGCGCGTGACCGCCGCGATGGGGAGCGAGTCCACCGTGCTGCCGTCCCGCAGGATCGTCACGCGGTCGGCGATCTCGAAGATTTCGTCGAGCCTATGGGTGATGTAGACGATGCCGATGCCCTGCGCGCGGAGCGTGCGGATCAGGCCGATGAGGGTCAGGGCCTCGTGGTGGCTCAGAGAGGCGGTGGGCTCGTCCATGATGATGATCTTGGAGCGGTAGGAGATCGCCTTGGCGATCTCGATCATCTGCTTCTGCCCGATGCTGAGCTGGGCGACCGGCGTCGTGGGGTCGAGGTCCATGTGCAGGGTCGCCAGCACCGCGCGGCTCTCGCGGTTCATGCGGGCCTTGTCGATGAAGCCGCTGGCGCGCAGCGGTTCCCGCGCGAGAAAGATGTTCTCGGCGACCGTCAGGTTCTCCACCATGGAGAGCTCCTGGTAGATGATGCTGATGCCGAGCGCCCGGGCATGCACGGCGTCGGCGATCTCGACGGGCTCGCCCTCGATCAGGATGCGGCCGCCCGGGTCGGCCTTGTAGACGCCCGTCATGATCTTCATGAGCGTGCTCTTGCCGGCCCCGTTCTCGCCCGCGAGGGCGTGGACCTCCCCGAGCCGGACCGCGAGGTCGACCTTGTCGAGCGCCCGGACCCCCGGAAAGGTCTTGGACACGTCGCGCATCTCGAGGAAGGGCTGCATCGCCGGCGTGATCCGAAGGGGCCAGAGGCGGAACGCGGGGGACGCGCAGATCGCTCCCCCCGCGGCGCTTGAGAAGCTACTTGGTGTAGCCGTCGAGGTTCGAGGCATCGACGACGGTGACGCCGGTGTCGATGTCGGCCGAGGTCGTCTCCTGGCCGCCGATCTGGGCTATCAGGTGTTCGACCGCGAGCTTGCCCATGGTCACGGGCCGCTGGACCATGATGCCCTGGATGAAGCCTTCCTTCACGCCCTTGACGGTGTCGGGCAGGTCGTCGAAGGCGAACACTTTTACGGCGTCCTTCTTGGCGGCGAACTCCTTGGTTCCCATCACCTTGGCGACGGACGGGCCGCCGACCTGGCTGACCCCGAAGATGCCCTTGAGGTTGGGATGGCCGCGGAACAGGGCCTCGTCGACCGAGACCGCCTTGGCGAGATCGTCCTCGGTACCTTCGGTCGCCACGATCTTGATGTCGGGGTACTTCTCCAGCGCCTTCTTGATGCCGCCGATGCGCTCGTTGAGGTTGGCGGCGCCGAGCTGGCCGGTGACGATGGCGACCTCCCCCTTGCCGCCGATGGCCTTGGCCATGGACTCGCCCATGGTCTCCCCGGCCGCCCCGTTGCTGGTGCCGATATACATGCTGCGGCCGCTCTTGGCCGAGTCGCTGTCGAAGGTCAGCACCTTGATGCCGCCCGCGATCGCCTTCTTGATGACGGCCTCGACGGATTTGGGCTCGTTGACCGAGATCGCGATGCCGTCGACCTTCTTGCTCATCAGGTCCTCGATGATCTTGACCTGGGTCGAGCCCTGCGTGTTCTGCGGCACGACCCACTGGTACTGCACGCCGCCGGCCGTGGCGGCCGCGGCCGCCCCCTTGTTGCAGTCGTCGAAGAAGGGCA
>CAXUMV010000214.1:0-4454 GCA_964252065.1 uncultured Lichenihabitans sp. | reverse complement strand
ACCGCCACCTTCGGGATGACGGCGATCACCAGGTCCTTGGCGTCCTTGGCGAAGGCCGCCGGCGCCGTGCACAGCGGCAGGGCGGCGATCAGCGCCGCGGCCGATATCTGTCGAAATCCTCTCATGGTCCGTTTCCTTGTCCCAGATGGTTGGTTGCGAAAGGCGCCGGTTGCCCCGGCCGCCCCGGTGTCGATGTGCTGCCTGCCCTCACACTCCTCTGCTGCGGCTGCGCCAGACGTCCAGGCTGACCGCGATCAGGATGACCGCGCCCGTGATGGCCTGCTGGGCGTAGGTGTTGATGTTCATGAGCACGACGCCGTTGGCGATGATGCCGGCCAGCGCCGCCCCGATGATGGCGCCCTCGACGCTGCCCACCCCGCCCGCCAGGCTCGCGCCCCCGATCGCGGCCGCGGCGATCACGTCGAGCTCGGCCCCGAAGCCGGAGGCGGGCTCGGCCGACAGATAGCGCGAGAAGCTCACGATCCCGGCCAGCCCGGCGATGAGGCCGGACAGCATGTAGACCAGCAGCTTCACCCGCGCCGTCTTCACCCCGCTGAGCCGCGCCGCCTGCTCGTTGCCGCCCGTCGCGTAGACGTGGCGGCCGAAGCGCGTCTTGCGCATCAGGGTGGAGAAGACGATCGTCATCGCCACCATGATGACCACCGGGACCGGCACCGGTCCGACATAGCCCTGGCCGATCTCGGCGAAGCTGTCGGGCGTGTCGGGGGTCAGCGGCACGCCGTGGGTGATGATGTACATGAGCCCGCGGCCGATGCTGAGCGAGCCGAGCGTGGCGATGAAGGGCGGCAGCCGGACCACGGTGATGAGCACGCCGTTGAACAGGCCGAACAGCAGCCCGGTCGCAAGGCCGCCCAGGATGCAGACCGGGCTCGGCAGGCCGGCCTCGAACCCGAGCGCCGTGACGAGCGAGGACAGGCCCATGACCGAGCCGACCGAGAGGTCGATGCCGCCCGTGATGATCACCAGCACCATGCCGATCGACATGATGGCGATCAGCGAGAACGACCGGAACACGCCCATGAGGTTGTCGGTGGTGAGGAAGTAGGGCGTCGACACGCTGATGAGCGCGATGACGACCAGCAGCGCGCCCAGCACGTTGAGCTCGCGGACCTGGAGCAGCGCCGTCCACCGGCTGCCGAAACCCGTCGGAGGCGCCCCGAGGACGGCCGTGGCCCGACTGTCGCGCATGATCGTGATCCTCCCTCTAGCCGCCCTCCTGTCGGGAGGAGGCGGTTGCGTCATGCGTCCTTGGTCATGCCCGGCAGGTCGAGCCCGGTCATCGTCGCGATGAGGCGGGCCACCGAGGCGTCGTCGTCGCGGCCCATGCCGGCCGCCGAGGTCATCAGGAACAGCTGGAGGGCGCTGGCGGCCAGCGGGGTCGGGAACTTCGCCGCCAGACCCATGCCGGCCACGATGCCGAGGTCTTTGGCGAAGATGTCGACCGCACTGGCCGGCGCATAGTCGCCCTTGAGCACGTGCGGGATGCGGTTCTCGAACATCCAGGAGTTGCCGGCCGAGGCCGTGACGACCTCGAAGACCTTGTCGATGTCGAGCCCCAGCCGCTTGGCGAAGGTGATGGCCTCGCAGGCCGCCGCGATATGGACGCCGGCGAGCAGCTGGTTGACCATCTTGAACGAGGCCCCGAGGCCAGCCTCCTCGCCGAGGCGATAGACCGTCGTGGCGATGGCATCGAGAACGGGGTCGGCCGCAGCAAAAGCGGCCGGGCTGCCCGAGGCCATGACGGTGAGCTCTCCGCTGGCGGCCCGGGCCGTGCCCCCGCTCATCGGGGCGTCGAGATAGAGGATGTCGTGGCCCGCGCAGCGGGCAGCGAGGCGCCGCGCGTCCTCGGGCGCCATGGTGGCGGAGGAGAGGACGACCCCGCCCCGTCGCATCGTGCCCGTCGCGCCGGCCGTGCCCTCGGCCCCGAACAGGACGGCTTCGGTCTGGGCGGCGTTGACCACCACGACGACGACGGCGTCGGCCTCGCGCGCGGCGTCGGCCGGATCGGCCGCGGCACGTCCGCCCGCCGCGACGAACCGGGCCATGGCGTCCTCGGCCGTATCGAATCCTGCGACCGGGATCCCGGCGCGAAGCAGGGACCGCGCGACGCCCAGACCCATCGATCCCAGCCCGATCACGGCGGCGGTCTTCGGCGGTCCCTCGGCCATCGCGCTCCCTCGCCGGCCGTCAAGCGCGGCCTTCGAGGCATATCAAGTCACATAATGACAGCGCTGTCACGCAGAAAATGACAACGCTGTCATTCTGCGGATAGCGAGGCTTCCGGGGAGAAGCGGGAGGGCGCGCCAAGTTTCCGAGCACGGCGGCGCCGGCTTGGGGCATAGTCCCGGCCGCGATCGGAACGGAGGGCGGGCGAAGCGATGGGGTCGGAGCGGGAGACGCCGAAACGCAAGCGCATCGCCGGTCTCGCGTCCTCGATCACGCTCGCGGACGTGGCGCGGCTGGCCGAGGTCAGCGAGATCACCGTGTCCCGCATCCTGCGCAATGTCGGGCCGGTGTCCGAGGTCACCCGCCGCCGCGTCCTCGAGGCCGTCCACGAGACCGGCTACGTGCGCAACCAGGTGGCCGGCACGCTGGCGTCGGCGACCTCCAACCTGATCGGCGTCGTGATCCCCTCGCTGTCCAACATCGTGTTCGCCGACGTGCTGCGCGGCATCGACGCCGGTCTCGAGCCCTCGGGCTTCCGCCCGGTCGTGGGCATCACGGGGTACGACTCCGCCGCCGAGGAGAAGCTGGTCGGCTCGCTCCTCGCCTGGAAGCCGGCCGCCATGATCATCGTGGGATTCGAGCACACCGACGTCACGCGCCGCCGGCTCGCGCTGAGCGGCCTGCGGGTGGCCGAGCTCATGGACATCGACTCGATGCCGATCGATCTCGCGGTCGGCCTGTCCCACCGCAAGGCGGGCCATGTGACCGGCCGCCACCTGATCGGGCGCGGCTACCGGCGTTTCGCTTATGTGGGCCACGACTGGGAGACCGACCGGAGGGCCCGCCTGCGCTGGGAGGGGCTCGCCCAGGCGCTGGAAGAGGCCGATCTTGCGATGGTCGGCCAGCGGCTGCACGAGGGGCCGAGCTCGACCCAGGCGGGGCGCGCGGGGCTGGCGGCGCTGCTGGAGCAGGGGCTCCGCCCCGACGTCGTCGTGTTCTCCAACGACGACATGGCGGTCGGGGGCGCCTTCCACTGCCTGGCCGAGGGGATCGTCCCCAAGCGCGATCTGGCCCTGTTCGGCTTCAACGGCCTCGACATCGGCCAGGCCCTGCCGATCCCGCTGTCGACGATCCGCTCGAACCGCTTCCGGATCGGCCAGATCGCCGTGGAGCAGATCCTGGCGCAGCCCGAGCGCGGCGCGGTTCCCCAGACCATCGACACGGCGTTCGAAATCGTCGAGGGCGGCACGGCCTGACCCCCGCGTGTGGGGGAAGGCCGCGCCGCCCTCGATGTCTCAGGGGCTGTCCGGACACCCCGTGCCGTGACCGCGAGCGAAGCGTGGCGATCCATCGTTCCATAGGAAGGACCCTGGATCGCCACGGCGCTTTGCGCCTCGCGATGACGGCGGACCGGTCAAGGCCGTCGCTTCACATCGACTCTCAGGGCTTGAGGAACTTGTCGACGTTGTCCTTGGTCACGACGTCGAGCCCGACCATGTTGACCGCCGGCACGGTCTCGCCCTTCTTGAGCTTGGCGAGGAGATCCATGGCCCGCTCGCCCATCTCGTAGGGGCGCTGGCCGACCAGGACCTGGACGTAGCCGTCCTTCAGAGCCTGCAGTTCGACGGGCAGCGTGTCGGGCATGACCAGCGGGAAGGTGCCGGCCTTGACCTTGTCCATCACGGAATCGACGAAGCCCTTGTAGGCCTTCGGCGCGAACAGCGCCCAGCCGCCGATCGGGATGATGGCCCCGATGTCCGGGTTGGCGGTCGCGAAGTCGCTGAGCTGCTGGGCGGCGAGCGCGGCGTCGTCGTTGCAGAAGGCCGGCGATCCCTTGACCTCGGTCCAGCCCGCGCCCTTCAGCACCTCGTAGAGGCCGGCCAGCCGCTCGTTCAGGTTCTGGGCCGCGGGGCCGCCCGACTGGGTGGCGAAGGTGCTCGCCTTGGGGTGCGCCTTGATGAGCTGGCGGCCGAGCTCGCGGCCCATCTCGGTGTTGTCGGTGCCGACATAGGCCTGGCGGGCCGAGGCGGGCGCATCCGCGTCGAAGGTGATCACCGGGATGCCGGCGTCGCGCGCCTGCTTGATGACGCCGGACACGCTGTCGGCGTCCGCGACCGAGATGGCGATGCCGTCGACGCCCTGCGTGACGAAGTCCTGCGTGATCTGCACCTCGGTCGCCGGCTCGTGGGTGGCGGGCCCCTTGTAGATGCACGTGACGCCGATCTTCTTGGCCTGCGCCATGCAGCCGTCGCGCGAGAGGTCGAAAT
>CAXUMV010000213.1:0-6570 GCA_964252065.1 uncultured Lichenihabitans sp. | reverse complement strand
GACGCCGCGGGGACCAAGCTCGGGCCGGTGGTCAGCCAGGTGCAGTTCGACAAGATCCAGGACCTCATCCAGAGCGGCGTCAACGAGGGGGCGACCCTGGTCACGGGCGGCCCGGGCCGCCCGGCCGGGCTGAACCGGGGCTACTACGTGCGGCCGACCGTCTTTGCGGACGTGACGCCCGCCATGCGCATCGCCCGCGAGGAGATCTTCGGGCCCGTGCTGGCCATCATGCCCTACGACAGCGTCGAGGCGGTGGTGGCCGAAGCCAACAACACCCCCTATGGCCTCGCCTCCTACGTGCAGAGCAAGGATCTCGGCAAAGCCCGGGAGATCGCGAGCCTCATGCGCACCGGCAACGTCCACATCAACTACCCGGCCTGGGATTCGGGCATCCCGTTCGGCGGCTACAAGCAGTCCGGCAACGGCCGCGAATACGCCGAGTACGGCCTCGAGGATTTTCTCGAGATCAAGGGGATCCTCGGCTACGAGGCCGCCTGAGGGCCCGCCGGGCCGCGATCGTCGACCCATCGCCGATTCAGACGGGGCGGCAGACGTTGAGCATGGACAAGGCGCGCCGCATGACAGCTCGCGAGGCGCCAAACACTCCGGAGGCCATCTTGCCCGACACCCTCTCCGCCCAGGCCTCCGGCCATTTCAGCATCGGCGGCGATCTCGATGTCGTCCGGCTCGGCTTCGGGGCCATGCGGATCACCGGGCCCGGCGTGTGGGGCGAGCCGGCCGACCGCGGCGCGGCGCTCGCGACGCTCGCCAAGGCGCGCGAGCTCGGCATCACCTTCATCGACACCGCCGACGCCTACGGACCCTTCGTCAGCGAGGACCTGATCGCCGAGGCCCTGCACCCCTACGGCGGCCTCGTGGTCGCCACCAAGGGCGCCCTGACGCGGCACGGCCCCGGCATCTGGAAGGTGGTCGGGCGGCCGGACTACCTGCGGCAATGCGTGATGATGAGCCTGCGCCGCCTCAAGGTCGAGCGGATCGACCTGTGGCAGCTCCATCGCATCGACCCGGCCGTGCCGCGCGAGGAGCAGTTCGGCGTCATGGCCGACATGCAGAAGGAAGGGCTGATCCGCCATCTCGGCCTGAGCGAGGTCGGCGTCGAGGAGATCGTGGCAGCCGCCAGGCACTTCCCCGTCGCCACGGTGCAGAACGAGTACAACCTCGTGACCCGCAAGAGCGAGGACGTGCTCGACCACTGCACGCGCCACGGCATCGGGTTCATCCCGTGGTTCCCGCTCGCGGCCGGCCATCTCGCGAGGCCCGGCTCGGTGCTCTCGACCATCGCCGAGACGCGCGGCCCGACGCCCTCGCAGGTGGCCCTCGCCTGGGTGCTCAAGCGCTCGCCCGTCATGCTGCCGATCCCGGGCACGTCCCGGCCGGACCATCTGGCGGAGAACGTCGCGGCCGCCGACCTCGTCCTCTCCGATGAGGAGTTCGCGACGCTCGATGCCCAGGGTCGCAAGGGCTGACGATGGGCCGCGCGCGGGTCAGCGGCGGGGATCGGCGCGGGGCATTCCCGTGCCGGTCCGCCGCCACCGGTCGAGCACCGCGATGACGCCGCCGAAGAGGCCGTTCGGCAGCGCCACGACGCAGAGCATGAACAGACCGCCGAGCATCAGCGGCCACAGCGTCCCGAAGGGGCCCGAGAGCCGGCTCTCGAGGAAGCGCAGCGCGACGGCGCCCAGCGCCGCCGACACCAGCGCGTTGCGGCCCCCGACCGCCACCCAGATCAGCACGTCGGCCGAGAGCGAGAAGCCGATCAGCGACGGCGACGCGAAGCCGAACTGGGCGACGAACAGGGCGCCCGCGAGGCCCGCCGCGGCGCCCGCAAGCGCGAAGGCCCGGCGCTTGAGCCGCCGCACGTCGTAGCCGAGCGTCCAGGCGCGCAGCTCGTTCTCCCGGACCGCCGCGAGCGCGAGCCCGAAGTCCGAGGCGACCAGCCGGAGCCCGACCGCGAGGGCGGCCGCCAGCGTCCCGAGCCCGACGGCGTAGAGGGGCAGGGGGTCGACGATCTCGAAGCCGCCCCCGTTGAGGCCGAGGGTCAGCGGCGGCACGTTCAGGAGCCCGTTGAGCCCGCCGAGCCAGGGCGTGTTGATCGCCACGCGCTCGGCGATGGCCGCCACCGCGAGCATCACGACGCCGAAGAACGCGCCCTTGAGCCCGCGGCTCGCGAAGAAGTACCATCCCAGAGCCCAGGCCACGGCGCCGGACGCCACGACCGCGGCCGCGAGTCCGACCCAGGACGAGCGCAGCTGCGGGAGCCCGGGCACCATGCCGAGCGTCACGATGCTCATGACGTAGCCGCCCACGCCGAAGAACACCGCGTGCCCGAGGCTGAGAAGGCCCGCCTGGCCCCAGATGAAGGCGAGGCTCGCCGCGAACAGCGCGTATGTGAAGTAGATCGCAAGATCGGGCAGTACCCACTCCGGCACCACGGCCGGAAGCAGCGCGAAGACGCACAGGGCCGCAAGGCCGAGCCATGTCTGGGAGGAGCGGTTGACCTCACGCCTCCCGCCGCACGCCGCCCAGAACGCCGTTCGGGAACGCGCGGATCACCAGGATGGCCCCGACGAACACCACGACCTGCGCCCAGACGGGCGACAGGAGCGCGGTGGTGAAGCTGTCGACGGCGCCGACCGCCGTCCCGCCGGCCAGCGGCCCGGCCAGGGACCCGAGCCCGCCCACCAGGATCGACAGGAAGGCCGGCGTCAGCCAGCCCAGCCCCGCATTGGCGTCGATCGAGATTAGCGGGGCGACCGCGGCCCCCGCGAGCCCGGCGAGGCCCGCCCCGAATGCGAAGGTGATGCGGTCCAGCCGGCGCGTGTCGATGCCCAGGCACCCCGCCATGTCCCGGTTGGCGATGACGGCGCGGGCCGCAAGGCCGAACCTCGTGCCGAAGAACACGGCGACGGTGGCCGCGATCGTCCCCGCGCTGATCCCCATGACGGCGAGCCGGTAGACCGGATAGGGGCTGCCCAGCAGGACGACCGACCCGAGGTCGGGGGCCGCGACCCCGTAGGACCCGGGGCCGAACCCCAGCACCAGGCTCTGCCGAATCAGCAGCGACAGCCCCCAGGTCGCCAGGATCGTGTCGATGAGCCGCCGGTAGATGTGCCGGATCAGCAGCTCCTCGACCAGCAGCCCGAACCCGGCCAGCACCACGGGCGCGAGCGCGAAGGCCGCCCAGAACGGCACGCCGAGGCGGCTGGCGACCACCATCACGTAGGCGCCCAGGATCAGGAACTCGCCATGGGCCATGTTGATCACGTTCATGAGGCCGAACACGACCGCGAGCCCGAGCGACACCAGGATCAGCACCAGGGTCGAGCTGCACCCGTCGAACAGGGCCATGGCGATGCGTTCCACGAGGCCTCCTTTAAAGACCGAGCCGCCGTTCGAGCGCCCGCCGGTCGGCACGGTACAGGCCGGCGTCCTCGCTCGCGACCACGCGGCCGTTCTCCAGCACGACGACGCGGGTGGCGAGCTGCAGCGCCATGTCGATGTTCTGCTCGACCAGGATCAGGCCCATGCCGGTCCTGGCCGCGACGCCGCCCAGCGCGGCCGCGATCTCGGCTACGATCGAGGGCTGGATGCCCTCGGACGGCTCGTCGAGCAGCATGAGGCGCGGATGGGCCATCATGGCCCGGGCGATGGCGAGCTGCTGCTGCTGGCCGCCCGACAGCCGCCCGGCCGGCTCGTGCCGCCGGGTCCGCAGCATCGGGAAGGCGGCGAGGCCCTCCTCGGGCGTCGGCGCGCGGAGGTCGCCGAGGAGCAGGTTCTGGGCGACCGTCAGCGCGCCGAACACCTCGCGGCCCTGCGGCACGTAGGCGATGCCGCGGCGCGCGACCACGAAGGGCGGCTGTCCGTCGATGCGGCTCTCCCCGAAGGCGACGCTGCCCTCGCGCAGCGGCAGCAGGCCCATGATGGTCTTGAGGAGCGTCGTCTTGCCGGCGCCGTTGCGGCCCAGCACCGCGACGGCCTCCCCCGGGGCCACGGCGAGCGACACGCCGTCGAGCACCACCCCGCCGCCGTAGCCCGCGACGACGCCGGCGAGCGTCAGCGCCGCGCCGCATCCGGCCTCAGCCATGCGCCGGTCCGAGATAGGCGGCCCGGACCGCGGGGTCGGCCCGCACCTCCTCAAAGCCGCCCGAGGCGACGATGCGGCCTAGCACCATGGCCGAGACCGGGCACGCCAGCGCCTCGACGAAGCTCATGTCGTGCTCGATGACGAGCAACGCCACGCCGCTGTCCTGGCGCAGCCGGGCGATCAGGGCGACGGTCCGCATCCGCTCGGCGCGGGTCATGCCGGCGGCGGGCTCGTCGAGCAGGACGAGGCGCGGTCCGGTCGCGAGCACCATCGCGAGCTCGAGCCACTGCTTGTGCCCGTGCGGGAGCGTGCCGGCCGCCTCGTGGTGCACGCCGCCGAGCCCCACGCGGTCGAGCAGCCCGGGAAGGTCGGCCGGCCCGTGCCGGCTGCCGGGCCGCGCGTTCAAGGCGACGCGAAGGTTGTCGCCGACCGTCAGGCTCGGGAAGACCGAGGGGACCTGGAACTTCCGCACGATGCCGGCCGCGGCGATCGCGTGCGGCGAGCGGCCCGCGATCTCCGCCCCACCGAAGCGCAGCGAGCCCGCGGTCGGGCGGACGTGGCCCGTGATCAGGTTGAACAGGGTGGTCTTGCCGCATCCGTTCGGGCCGATGATGCAGGCCATGCCTCGCTCGGGCAGGGCGAGGTCGACCCCGTCGATCGCCCGGACCCCGCCGAAGACGCGGACGAGGCCGCGGATGTCGAGGAGAGGGCCGGCCGGCGCCGGCCCGGAGGCGGGCGGCGCCCATCGGTCGGCGTCGGGTCCGTGCGCCGTCAGGCGCATCCGGAGGTCGGCGCGATCGGCCCCAGCTGGTCCTCGACCACCATGCCGGCGCCCTCGGTCCGGGCCAGGAACATGTCGAGGGTCACGTGGTGGTCGTGGCCGATCGCCACCTTGCCGGTCGGACTCTCGATGGTCAGGTTCTCGAGACCATCGACGAGGGCCTCGCGATCGATCCTGCCGGCCTTTTCCAGCGCGGCCTTGGCGGCGATCAGCGCGTTGTAGTGGGTGAAGACGTACTGGGAGATCGGCGTCTTCGCATCGCCCAGCGCACGGGCGCGGGCCACGAAGTCCTTGGCGGCCGCCGAGGCGATGTACTGCGTGAACGGCACCGCGACCCAGATGTTCTGCGCCTTGCCCTCGCCGAAAGCGCCGAGATACAGCTCCCCGAAGCCGAGGAACGCGACCGTGACCTCCTTGAGCAGGCCGAGATCCTCGGCCTGCCGGACGAAGGTGATGCCGTCCGCGCCGGGCAGCGCGAGGACCAAAACCTTGGCGCCCGTGTCCCGGATGCGGCGGATGACCGGCGTGAAGTCCTTCACGCCGAAGGGCGTCAGTTCCACGCCCGCGACCGTGCCCCCGCCGGCCTTGACGATGGTCTGCGCCGCCTCGAACATCTTCTGCGGCCAGACGTAGTCGGCGCCGAACATGTAGAAGCTGGAGCCGCCCTTCTTCAGCATGACCGGCAGCAGCCGGGCGAGCTCCTGATTCGGGATCGTGTTGAAGGAGAACAGGTAGCGGTTGCAGCCCCCGCCCTCGTAGTTGGTCGCATAGAGCAGCGGGACCTTGGCGCGCGACAGCAGCGGCATCATCGCATCGCGGTTGTTGGACGTGATGGGGCCCGAGATGGCCAGGACCTGATCCTTGCGCACGAGCGAGGTCGCCCGCTCGACGGCCGTCTTCGGATCGGTCTTGTCGTCCTCGTAGATGAGGTCGATCGGCCGGCCCAGGATGCCGCCGCCCGCGTTGATCTCCGCCTTGGCGAGCTCCAGCCCGAGCTTGGCCTGGTTGCCGAACAGCTCGAGGCCGCCGGAGAAGGGCTGGACGACGCCGAACTTGATCGGCTCGGCGGCCGCAATCGCCGGGCAGGGAAACGAGGCCGCGGTGGCGATCGCCGCCGTGCCGGCCAGAAACTCGCGACGCGTCGTCATCCGGTTGCTCCAGTCCTGCCGTGCGCTGCGCAGGGCCCGACCGTCATCAGCCGGTTCCGGCAACGGCGTCAGCGGTTTATCATTGCTCCACATACACGTTGACGTCTCGGCCGGTGTCAATGTCGTTGTGGCGCGTCCCAGCGTTTTGATGGCCTCGACGAGGACGAGGCCTGTCCTCATGGCAGTTGCGGTTTGGGCGAGGCGTCGCCACCGTGTAAGGGAAGGTCCATTCATCGTCCGGCCTCCCGGACCGGCCGGACCTGCACCAGCACCGGAGCTCGCCCCCGTGTATCCCAGCACACAGCTTTTCATCGACGGCCGCTGGCGCGAGGGCGCCGCGGGCCGCACGCTCGATGTCCTGAACCCCGCGACCGGCGAGTCCGTCGGCGTCGTGGCCCATGCGGAGCCGGCCGACCTCGATGAGGCCCTGGCGGCGGCCGCGCGGGGCTTTGCGGTGTGGCGCGCCGTGTCCGCCTTCGAGCGGAGCGCCGTCCTGCGCCGGGCCGCCGGGCTGCTGCGCGAGCGCCTCGCGGCGC
>CAXUMV010000212.1:2325-6572 GCA_964252065.1 uncultured Lichenihabitans sp. | reverse complement strand
AGGCATTTTAAGTGCCTTCCGTCTACCAGTTTCGGCAAGCGGCCTTTCAGTCTTCGGAGCCTTTCTAGCCTAAGCCAGCGACTCATGGCAGCCACGCACATCAGGTATATGTCAGGCCTTTGATAATCCTTTCGGACCTAAGCGCATGATTTGGTCTCGTTTTTCTGAGGACACTTCGGGATTTTAAGTCTTTTGCGTCTACCGGTTTCGCCACGTCCGCCTCGGCGAGGCCCCTGCGCTTAACCCGGGACGGCGGAGGTTGTCACGGTGTTGCTGTCGTGCCGTGGCTATCCCGCGCTGCCGCGGGCGATCGGGGGCTGGAAGCTCAGGCCCATGTCCCAGGGGAAGTAGATCCAGGTGTCCTGCGACACCTCCGTCACGAAGGTGTCGACCACCGGACGGCCGAGCGGCTTGGCGTAGACGGTGGCGATATGGGCCTTGGGCAGCATGGAGCGGACCATCAGCGCCGTCTTGCCCGTGTCGACGAGGTCGTCGACCACCAGCACGCTGGCGCCCTCGTCCCCGAGTTCGAGCACGGCGGGCGAGACGCCCTTGAGGACCTCGAGGCCGCCCTGGGCCTGGTAGTCGTGGTAGCTTGCGATGCAGACCGTCTCGATCAGGCGCAGCCCGAGCTCGCGCGAGACGATCGCGGCCGGCACGAGGCCGCCGCGCGTGATGCAGACGATCGCCTTGAACTCCTTGCCGCTGAGCCGCCAGGCGAGCGCCCGGGCGTCGCGGTGGAACTGGTCCCAGGAGACCGGGAAGGCCTTGTCGCCGTGCGGCTCGCTCATCGTCATCCCCTCGTCGCCCGCTAGCGTGCCGGCCTATCGGCGTGGAGCTCTTCGAGCAGCGCCGTCACCGCCGCGCGCGCGGCGTCGACCGCGGCCGCTTCCCTGCCCCGCACCACGATCTGGTTGTGGAAGGTCCCGTCGCGAAAGGCGGGGTAGGAGCCGATCGACACGGCTCCATGCCCCGCCGCGATGTCGCCCAGGCCCGCCGCATAGGCGCCCTCGGGCAGGCCCTGCGTATCCAGGGTCTCGACGATCATCCTGGTGCCGGCCGCCAGCTGCGGCGTGATGAAATCGAGCATCGCCTGCATGACGGCCGGCACGCCGGCCATCACGATCACGTTGCCGATCATGAAGCCCGGCGCCTTCGACACGGCGTTCTCGATCAGCGTCGCGCCTTCGGGGATGCGGGCCATGCGGCGGCGGGCGGGGTTGAGATCCTCGGGCTTGAGGCGCTGGAGCAGGAGCGCGATGGCGCGCGGGTCCTCGGCGATCGGCACGCCGAAGGCCTTGGCGACCGCGTCCGCCGTGATGTCGTCATGGGTCGGGCCGATGCCGCCGGTGGAGAACACGTAGGTGTAGCGCGCCCGCAGCGCGTTCAGCGCCTCGACGATCTCCGTCTCGACATCGGGCACGACGCGGACCTCGCGCAGGTCGATCCCCATGCCGGACAGGGTCTCGGCGATGGTGCCGATGTTCTTGTCCTTGGTGCGCCCCGACAGGATTTCGTCGCCGATGACGAGCACGGCGGCGGTGATGGTCTCGGGCATCGTCAGCTCCTCACTCGACCTGACGGACCTAACGCGATGCGGCCGGCGCGCCAAGGCCGCTGCGGCGATAGATGATGTTGGTGGCGGTGCGCCGCACCACCGCGTAGCCGCAGCGCTCGAACAGGGCGGGGAGATCCACCCCGAACCGGCCGCTCGCCTCGTCGACGATCAGCACCTCCGGCCAGAGTCTTGGGGGCGCGTCCTCGAAGAACGGGCCGAGCACCAGCGCCTCGGCGCCTTCGATGTCGAGCTTCATGACGTCGATTCGGGCCAGGCCCTCCTCCGCGATCAGCCCGGCGAGAGTACGGCCCTGCACGATCAGCTGCCGGCCCCTGGCATGTGCGTTGACGGTGCGCATGGAGGTCTCGCCGCTGTCCTTGGGGTTGACGAACAGCGTCACCGGCCCGTCCCGGTCGGACACCGCGCAGGCCAGGGCCTTGACGGTGGCAAAGCCGTTCTGCCGGATGTTGAAGACGAGGCGCTCGAAGATGTCGGGCTGCGGCTCGACCGCCAGGATGCGGGCCCGCCCGCCCGCCCGGGCCGCCACGAACAGCGCGTAGCCCCCGATGTCGGCCCCGACGTCGACGAAGACGATGTCCTCCCGCAGGATGCCGTCGAGGTAGTCGCGCTCGGCGGCGTCGAAATACTGGGGCGTGAAGGCCAGGCGCTTCTCGACGTTGTTGCCGGCCGGATAGAGCCGCATGCGGGCCCCCAGCGGGGCGAGGTCGAGCGGGCGTCCGCGCAGCGCCGCCATCCCGATCGAGCGCAGCAGATGGGCGCGCCGCTTGCCCAGCCAGTCCCCCGAGCACGCGCCCGTCACCGCGATCAGGCCTGCCATCAGGCCGCGCGGGCGGTAGTGTCCGAAGGCCGGCTGCTCGTCCTGCACGGGGCGTCGCTCCTCTCGGGGCCTGTCTTAGAGCAGGCGGGCCGGCGAGCAAACGAGGGGACGCGATTCAGCGCCGCATGCCGCCGAGGACGCCGCGGATCACCTCCCGGGCGACCTGCGTGCCGATCGAGCGGGCGGCCGACTGAACCGCCGAACGCATGATCATCTGCCCCGTGCCGAGCCGCCCGCGGTTGTTGGCGCCCCCGTTCCACAGGCGCCCGAGCACGCCGCCGACCTCGCCCATCAGCCCGCCGCCGGTGCTAGTTTGCGGCGCTGCGCCGGCCGCGCCCGCCGGGGAGGCGGCCTGCCCTTGGGCCGGCGCCGCGGCCCGGCCCTCGGCGCGCGCCTTCAGCACCTCGAAGGCGGATTCGCGGTCGATGGCGGTCTCATAGCGGCCCGCCATGGGGCCGGTCTCGTTGAGGGCCCGCCGCTCCTCCGGCGTGATCGGCCCGACCCGGGAGGCCGGCGGAGCCACCAGGACGCGCTCGACGACGCCGGGCGTGCCGTCGGCGTGCAGCGTCGAGACGAGCGCCTCCCCGACGGCGAGCTGCGTGATCGCGGTGGCGGTATCGAAGCCCGGGTTCTGGCGGAACGTGTCCGCGGCCGCCTTGACGGCCCGCTGGTCGCGCGGCGTGAAGGCCCGCAGCGCATGCTGGACCCGGTTGCCGAGCTGGCCGAGTACCACGTCCGGCACGTCGAGCGGGTTCTGGGTGACGAAGTAGATCCCGACGCCCTTGGAGCGGATCAGCCGCACGACCTGCTCGATCGCGTCCATCAGCGGCTTGGGGGCGTTGTCGAACAAGAGATGCGCTTCGTCGAAGAAGAAGACGAGCTTGGGCTGGGGCGGGTCGCCGACCTCGGGCAGCTGCTCGAACAGCTCGGAGAGGAACCACAGCAGGAACGTCGCATAGAGCAGCGGCCGCCGCACCAGCTGCTCGGCCGCAATGATGTTGACCGTGCCCCGGCCGTCTCGGTCGGTCGTCAGAAAGTCGGCGGTGTCGAGGGCGGGTTCCCCCAGGAAACCCGCCGCGCCCTGCGCCTCGAGTACGAGAAGCTGGCGCTGGATGGTGCCGACCGTCGCCTGGGACACGTTGCCGTAGAGCGTCGTCAGCTCGCCGGCGTGCTCGGCGACGTACTGCAGCATCGCCCGCAGATCCTTGAGATCCAGCAGGAGGAGGCCCTGCTCGTCGGCGAGACGGAACACGATGTTGAGCACGCCCTCCTGGACGGGGTTGAGGCCGAGCAGGCGGGCGACCAGCAGCGGCCCCATGTCGGCGATGGTCGCGCGCACCGGGTGCCCCTGAGCGCCGAACACGTCCCAGAACACCGTCGGGAAGCGGTCGGGCTGGTAGGGCACGCCGATGGCCTCCGCCCTGCCGGTCAGGGCGGGGCGGCCGTCGCCCGCCATGGCGAGGCCGGCGAGATCGCCCTTCACGTCGGCGGCGATCACCGGCACGCCCGCATTGGAGAACGCTTCGGCCAGGGTCTGGAGGGTGACCGTCTTGCCGGTCCCGGTCGCGCCGGTGATCAGGCCGTGCCGGTTGCCCATCGCGAGGATCAGCCGCGCGAACGGGTCGGCGGCCGGGGCGGCGCTCCCCTCGATCCGCCCGATGAGCAGCGTTCCGGATCGTTGCACCTGATCGGCGGGCATGGCGGGGTTCTCCTCCTTCGGCACAGGAAGGCTAGGACAACCGGGGCCGGAAGGCGAATGGCGGCGTTGAACCCGACGTCGCCCTGGACCATTGTCCCGCGCGAACCCCGGAAGGAGAGAAGTATGGAGCAATTGATCGAGCGCGTCAGCGC
>CAXUMV010000212.1:0-2315 GCA_964252065.1 uncultured Lichenihabitans sp. | reverse complement strand
CCGGCCGCCGCGCAGGCGATCCAGGCGCAGGCCAAGGAGTTCGGCGGTCTGGCGCAGAGTGCCATGCAGCAGGGTGCCGAGCGGGCGAAGTCCGCGATGCAGGAAGGCGCCGACACCGCCCGCAAGGCGATCGCGGTGATTCTCAATTTCCTCCAGAAGGAGGGCGACGGCGAGGCGGTGGGCAAGGTGCTCGACGCGATCCCGGGCGCCCGCGACGCCGCGGCGGGGGCGGCGACCGAGGACACGAGCGGCGGCTTCCTGGGCGGGCTGATGGGCGGGGGCGGCGGGCTGATGGGGCTGGCCAGCCGGCTCTCGGGGCTCGGCCTCGGCATGGAGGAGATGCAGGCTGCGGGTCGCGAGATCTTCGCCTATGCGCGCCAGCATGCCGGGGAGGACACCGTGGGGGCCGTGGCGGCCTCGATCCCCGGGCTGCAGCCCTTCGTGTGATCAGGGGGTGGGCGCGACCGCCGGACGGCTTGTCTCGGGCAGCGGGGCGCCCGTGACCGGCGCCCCGGGCATTGTCGACACCGGCGGGCTGAGGACGGGAGGCGGGAGCGGGGCCGCCGTGACCGGCAGGTCGCCGCGGGCGTCGAGCACGGCCTGCACTGTCCTGTCCTCGCCGCGGCTCGCGCCGATCTGCGCCCCGATGGCCGCCACCACGCCCGGCACGCTCGCATAGGTGCTGTGGCCCACAAAGCCACTCTGGTCCGCGCTGAGATCGTCGACCCTGACGCCCAGCCGCTCGATCACGGCGCGGTCGGCGGGGCGGGTCGGATCCAGCGCGCCGACGCGCGGCCGGTCGTTGGCGAGCAGGCTCGACAGGCTGAGGGCCCGGTCGCGGCTGGCCACCAGCACGGTGACGTGAGCCTGCTCCCCCAGACGCTCCATCTGCTGGGCGAAGACGGCGGCGTCGATGTCGGGAGCGGCGAGCAGCACCTCGCCGAGATGCCCGTCGAGATCGGGATGCCCTGCGATCGCGTTCTCGCGCAGCGCCTCCATGGCGAGCCAGGCGCCCATCGAATGCGCGAGGACGTGCACCCGGCCGACATCCGGCACCCGGGCCAGCGTCAGCATAACCTTCTCGAGCGAGTCGCGGGACGCCATGGCGGATTCGCGATCGGCGCCGTAGGCGAAGACGCTGCCCTGCGAGGCCCAGGTGAACAGCACCGGGACGCCCCCGAACCGGCCGTCGGCGACGATCTGCGCCAGCCTGTCGCGCGCATCGTCGTAGCCCGTATTGAAGCCGTGGATGAACAGCAGCACGTCGCGGTTGGAGCCGATGCGGCCCGACAGATGCGTCGCCACCTCGTTGGCGAAGGCGTCCTCCTCCAGGGCCCGGCGTCCCGTCGTCACGAAGTGGTAGCTGACGTTGGGCGAGCCGAGGCCCGGCTTCTCGATGGCGCCGGCCTTGTGGACCGGCGGGACGCTGACCGTGGTCAGCGCGTAGCGGAGCGCTCCGTCGGCGCTTGCCTGGGCGGCCGTGCCGCGCTCGCCCTTGCGGTTGGACACCACGAAGAGCGGGACCGGGCGGGGATTGCCGTCGGGCGCTCCGGTCACGAAGGTGCCGATCGAGCCGACCCCGTCGGCCACGGCCGTGATGCCGCTCGAGGCGCAGCCCGACAAGGTGGCCAGCACTGCCCCGGCGAGAAACAGCCGGCATGCGAGATTCGATAGGATCAAGGACGCCCTCGCCGGCCGCAACGCAACGGCTGCAGCCTGTCGCCGAGCCCCGTGGCCGAAGCATGGCCAAGCGGCAGGCGAGGCCCGCGAAGCCGGAATGGCGTGGCCGGGAAGACACGGGTGTCGTCGCGGCGGGCTACGGCACGCGGGTGTCGCAGTCCCGCCGGCCGGAATCGAGGCAGTTCTGGAGCGCGTTGTGGCGGACGATGGCCTGCCCGATCAGCGCCAGCGCCGCGACGAGAACCACGACCGCGATCAGGGCGGCGATCCGCCCGCGGCGGCCGTCCGCGGGCGGAGGACGACGGGGATCGGCAGGCATGCTGAGCCTCCTCCATGCACGGAAAACCGCGCCCGCGGTGATGCCGGACGCAAGGCGCGATCGTATCTACGCTTTCGGCCTCGCGCACGTGCCGTCCGGCGCGGGCGGGCGAGGAACAAGGAAACACCCATGAGCAAGCTACGCGTCGTTGCGCTGCTGTCGGGGCTCGCCGCAGCCATGGCTGTCTTGGCGAGCGGGGCCGCGACGCCGGCCGAGACCGTCAAGGCCCGGCCGCACCACGTCTACCTGATCGGCTCCCTGCGCATCACCCAGCCCTGGATCGACGTCACCGGCGCGCCGGGCGGGGACGCCCCGG
>CAXUMV010000211.1:0-6589 GCA_964252065.1 uncultured Lichenihabitans sp. | reverse complement strand
GTGATGTGTCGGTCGCGGCCAGGTCCAGACGGCGCCCACCTCAGGCGTCGCGTGCCTGCGCCGCCTTGGCCTGCCGCCGCCGGTCGTGCAGGATGAATTCGGTGTAGCCGTTGGGCTGCTCGCGGCCCTTGAAGACGAGATCGCAGGCGGCCGCGAACGCTTCGCCCGCAAAGCCGGGCGCCATGGGCCGGTAGATGGGATCGCCGGCGTTCTGGCGGTCGACGACCGCGGCCATCCGCTTCATCGTCTCCATCACCTGCGCCTCGGTGATCACGCCGTGCTGGAGCCAGTTGGCGACGTGCTGGCTGGAGATGCGCAGCGTCGCCCGGTCCTCCATCAGCCCGATGTCGTGGATGTCGGGGACCTTGGAGCAGCCGATGCCCCCGTCGATCCAGCGCACCACGTAGCCCAGGATGCCCTGCAGGTTGTTGTCGAGCTCCTGGGCCACATCGTCCGGCGCCCAGTTGGAGGCGGCGACCGGCACGGCCAGGATCGCCTCGGGAGGCGTGCGGGGGCGCCTCGCGATCTCCGCCTGACGCGCCGCGACGTCGACCTCGTGGTAGTGCAGCGCATGCAGCGTCGCCGCCGTCGGCGAGGGCACCCAGGCGGTGCTCGCCCCGGCCCGGGGATGGCCGCTCTTCTGGGCGAGCATGTCGGCCATCCGGTCGGGGGCGGCCCACATGCCCTTGCCGATCTGCGCATGGCCGACCAGCCCCATGGCGATGCCGCAGTCGACGTTGGAGTCCTCATAGGCCTTGATCCAGGCCGTCTTCTTCATGTCGTCCTTGCGGACCATCGGTCCCGCCAGCATCGAGGTGTGGATCTCGTCGCCGGTCCGGTCCAGGAACCCGGTGTTGATGAAGACGATGCGCTCCGCCGCGGCCGCGATGCAGGCCTTGAGGTTGATCGAGGTCCGCCGCTCCTCGTCCATGATGCCGACCTTGACCGTGTTCCGGGGCAGGCCGGCCAGCGCCTCGACCCGGCCGAACAGCTCGGCCGTCAGCGCCACCTCGTCGGGCCCGTGCATCTTGGGCTTGACGATGTAGATCGACCCCTTGCGGCTGTTGCGGACGTCGAGCGGCGCATCGAGGTTGCGCTTGGCGATGAGGACGCTGATCGCCGCATCGAGGAAGCCTTCGGGGACGGGCTGGCCCGCGCCGTCGAGCACCGCATCGGTGTACATGTGGTGCCCGACGTTGCGGATGAGCATCAGGCTGCGGCCCGGCAGGCGCAGGTCGCCGCCGTCGGGCGTCGTGTAGATACGGTCCTTGGCGAGGCGGCGCTCCACCGTGCGGCCGCCCTTGGCGAAGGAGGCGTCGAGCGTGCCGCTCATCAGCCCAAGCCAGTTGCGGTAGACCGCCGTCTTGTCCGCGGCATCGACCGCCGCCACGCTGTCCTCCATGTCGACGATGGTCGACACCGCAGATTCGAGGACGAGGTCGGCGAGCCCCGCGGGGTCGGTCCGCCCGACCGCGTGGGTCCGGTCGATCGACAGTTCGAGGTGCAGGCCGTTGTGCACGAGGAGGATCGCCTTGGGGGTCGGGGGGGCGCCCCGGTAGCCGGCGAAGGCGCCCGGGGTCTTGAGGCCGACGGGCGCGACGCCCCTGGCAAGGTCGACCTGCAGCGTCCCGCCCACGATCGCGTAGCCCACCGCATCGCGGTGCGAGCCCACGGTGAGGGGCACGACCTCGTCCAGGAACGCCTTGGCCCTGTCGACGACGCGGGCGGCCCGGGCGGGGTTGAACCCAGACCCGCGGGCGGCCTCGCCCTCGTCCGGGATCGCATCGGTGCCGTAGAGGGCATCGTAGAGGCTGCCCCAGCGGGCGTTGGCGGCATTCAGCGCGTAGCGGGCGTTGGACATCGGCACGACGAGCTGCGGGCCCGCCATCGTGGCGATCTCCTCGTCGACCCCCTGGGTCGCAATGGGCGCGTCGGCCGCCTCGGGCAGCAGGTAGCCGATCTCGCGCAGGAAGCCCGTATACGCCTCGCCCTCGAGCGGACGGCCCTCCCTGTGATAGGCGTCGATCCGGGCCTGGAGGTCGTCGCGCACCAGCAGCAGCTGGCGAAGCTTCGGCCCGAGATCGCGCACGATCGCCGCAAAGCCGCTCCAGAACTGGTCGGCGAGCAGGCCGGAGCCGGGGATCGCCTCGTGGCTCACGAACCCGTGGAGCACGTCCGCCACGTCGAGCTCGGCTGCCTTGGTCCTCGTCATGGTGGTCGTCCTGCCCTCGTCGTGCCGTGCGGGACCCCGCGATCCGGCCTCCGCCCAAAACCTTGTACATCATCGGGGAGTTGGGCATAAGCAGCCCTTTCCCGCAGCGCCGGCGAAGGGAGGACCCCGATGCTGACGATGAAGGGCAAGTACGGCCTCAAGGCCATGGTGCATCTGGCCGGCTGTCCCCCGGGGACGCCGGAGCTGGTGATGTCGATCGCGCGCGACAACGGGATTTCGAAGAAGTTCCTCGACGCGATCCTCGGCGAGCTCCGGGTGGCGGGGCTCGTCGTCTCCAAGAAGGGCAAGGGCGGCGGCTACGCGCTCGCCCGGCCGGCGCACATGATCAGCGTCGGCGAGATCGTCCGGGTGCTCGACGGGCCGCTCGCCCCGATCGACTGCGCGAGCCGCACGAAGTACCGCCGCTGCACCGACTGCGTGGACGAGACGCACTGCACGGTGCGGCGCATGATGGTGGAGGTGCGCGATGCGATCGCCCGCGTGCTCGACAAGCGCTCCCTCGCCGAGATGCGGGCGCTCGGCAGCCCCGCGCTGGACGGGCTGAGCTACGAGATCTGACGCCGGTTAGCCCCTTCTCCCGCGAGGCGGAAGAAGGGGCTGGTCCGGCACGATGAACCTGATCCTACCGGCCGGCGCCGAGCCACCAGAAGAAGGCGCCGAAGATCACGGCGAACAGGACGATGCCGATGAGCAGCCGGACCGATCCCGTGATCGAGTCCTCGCCGAACAGCATCCGCCCCAACCGGTCGTCGTTGTCGCCGTCCATGATGTGTCCAACTGCCTCGTGCTCAGACGGCCACCCAGCCGCCCGTCCGCGCGGAGCGGTAGACGGCTTCGACGACCTTGGCCACCTCCCAGCCTTCGCGAAAGTCGGCATGCCCCGTGGTGCGCTGCGTGATGGCGGACAGGAAGTCGCGGACTTCGATGGTCTTGAGGTCGTTGAAGCCGATCTGGTGGCCGCCGGCGACGCAGAAGGCGCCGTAGGGCTCGTGCTCGGGGCCGGCCAGGATGGTGCGGAAGCCGCGCTGGCTGGCCTTGTCGTCGGCCCGGTAGAGCCGCAGTTCGTTGAAGCGCTCCTGTGAGAAGGCGATCCCGCCCTTGGAGCCCGCGATCTCGAAGGCGTGCTGCATCTTGAACCCGCTCGCGAGCCAGCTCGCCTCGATCGAGCCCGTCGCCCCGCTCGCAAAGCGCAGGCTCGCCCGGGCGATGTCGTCGACCTCGACGGCCTTGGGCGCGGCCTCGCCGGGGGCCGGCCGCTGGGCGATCAGCGTCGCCGTGTCGCCCAGCACCGAGGCGATCGGGCCGAGCAGGTACCGGGCCGCGGCGATGATGTGGCTGCCGAGGTCCGCCAGGGCGCCGCCCCCGCCCGCGGGGTCGAGCCGCCAGCTCCAGGGTATGGCGGCATCGGCCATGAAGTCCTCGGCATGGATGCCGCGGAACGTCCTGACCTCGCCGATCTCGCCGCTGGCGATGATGTCCCGCGCGAGCGCCATCATCGGGTTCTTGAGATAGTTGAAGCCCACCTGGGTCTCGACGCCGGCCTCCTCGGCCGCAAGGCACATCGCGCCGTCGGGGCGAGCGGCTTCTCGCAGTAGACGTGCTTGCCGGCCGCGATGGCGGCGAGCGCCATCGGCTTGTGGAGCGTGTTGGGGGTCGTGATGTCCACGATGCCCACGTCCGGATCGGCGACGAGGCGCGTCCAGTCGGCGGTCGAGCGGGAGAAGCCGAGCGCGTAGGCGCCCCTGGCGGCCGCGCTGGCGTCGACGTCGGCCAGCACCACGAGATCCGCCGTCATGGGCAGCGCGAAGACGCGGTTCACGTTGGCGAACGCGAAGGCATGGGCGCGGCCCATGAACCCCGACCCGATCAGTCCGACCCCTATGCCCACGGCGGTCTCTCCCAGGTCTTGTTGAATTGAAGCCAAATTCAACCGGAGGACGGCCGTTGTCGAGCCCGTTTCCCCGCAGACCACAGGCTGCTGCCGCGTCACGATAGCTCAAGCACGGGGACGGCTGGACAGGACGGCCCGCGCCGGCTTGGATCATGCCGGCCGATGTCGGCTCCGGAGACACCCATGCCGGTCAAGCTTTCAGGCTCATGCCGATGCGGCGCCGTCTCCTTCACGGTGGACAGCCACACGCCCCATCCCTACCAGCTCTGCTACTGCTTGATCTGCCGCAAGACGGCGGGCGGTGGGGGCTTTGCGATCAACATCATGGGCGTCGCCAGGTCCCTCGCGGTCGAGGAGCGGGAGGCGACGGAGGTCTTCCGGGCGCCGCTGACGCAGGCGGACGGCTCGCTGCGGCCGAGCCATGGCCAGCGCCGTTTCTGCAGGCGGTGCGCGACGGCGCTATGGCTCTACGACGAACGCTGGCCCGACCTCGTGCATCCTCTCGCGTCCGCCATCGACACGGCCCTACCCACCCCGCCGTCCCGGGTGCACCTCATGCTCGCCGACAAGCCCGCCTGGGTGCCGCTCCTGCCCGGACCCGAGGACAGCTGCTTCGAAGTATATCCCGAGCAGTCGATCGAGGACTGGCACAAGAGCCGGGACCTGTGGGTCGACTGAGCCGCTCAGCGCTGCATGCGCATGATCTGGTCCATCGGCATCATGTTGTGGTTGAGGTTCGACATGATGAAGATGGAGCCGCCGATCAGCAGGAACACGATCAGGATGCCGAAGGCGAGCGCCATGGCGTTGTTGAGGTTGTCCGGCGAAGTCGTGATGTGGAGGAAGAAGACGAGGTGCACGCCCATCTGCGCGATGGCGAGCACGATCAACGCGAAGGGAAGAGCCGGCCCGTAGACGAACCGGGTGCCGCCGATGGTGAAGGAGGCGACGGTCAGCAGCACCGCGAGCGCAAGGCCGATCAGATAGCCGCGGACCCCGCCCCCGACGTCATGGTCCTGCCCGCCCTCGTCGCCCGGGGCGACATCGGTGTGGCGGCCACCGTTAGCGTGCGCTTGGCTCATGAGGCCGATCCCATCAGGTAGACCACGGTGAACAGCGCGACCCAGATGATGTCGAGGGCGTGCCAGAACAGGGCGAAACACAGCATCCGGCGCATGATGTCGGCCCGGAACCCCTTGGCGAACACCTGCGCCATCATGGTCAGCAGCCAGAGCAGGCCGCCCGTCACGTGCAGCCCGTGGCAGCCGACCAGCGTGAAGAAGCCCGACAGGAACGCGCTGCGCGTCGGCCCGGCCCCCACGTCGACGAGGCGGGAGAACTCCGCGATCTCGAGCGCCAGGAAGGCGGCCCCGAAGAGGAAGGTGCCCAGCATGGCGAGGTGGAAGAAGGCGGCCCGGCGCGCCTCGGCTGCGATGCTCGCGAGCCCGCACGTGAAGCTCGAGGCCAGCAGGCAGGCCGTCTCGATGGCCGTGTCGTCGAGGTGGAAGAGCTGGCCGCCGGACGGCCCGTCGGCTGTCGCCCCCGCCAGCACCACGTAGGTCGCGAAGAACGCGGCGAACATGATGATGTCGCTGATCAGGAAGATCCAGAAGCCGTAGCCCGTGACGATCCGCTTGGGGGCCGGCCCGCCCGTGCCGTGTCCTCTCGCCTGCGACTCGGTCCCGCCATGCCCCAGGTGATGCGGATCGCCCGCATCGGCGGTGGCGCCGGCTGCGCTCACGCCGGCACGCGGGCGCGGTGGGCCTGCAGGGCATCCTGCCGGGCCCGTCGGTGAGCCCGGTCGATCGCCGCCACGGTCTCGGCCGGGATGTCGTCCTCGACCTTGTCGCGCCAGGCGAAGACCACGAAGGTCGCGTACGCCCCGACGAACCCGGCGGCCACCAGCCACCAGATATGCCAGATCAGCGCGAACCCCATGGCGGTGGCAAAGAAGGCGCAGACGAAGCCCGTGGGGCTGTTGGTCGGCATCTCGATCGCCTCGTATTCAGGCTCCTCCTGCGGCTCGGCCTGCTCGCGAGCCCGCCGCTTGATGCCCCAGTAGGCCTCCTCGCCCTCGACGTTGGGCAGGATCGCGAAGTTGAAGGCCGGCGGGGGCGAGGAGGTCGCCCATTCGAGCGAGCGGCCGTCCCAGGGATCGCCCGTGAGGTCGCGCAGCGACGCTCTGTTGCGGATCGACACGACGAGCTGGGCGACCTGCAGCGCGATGCCGACGCTGATGACCACCGCGCCCGCGGCGGCCACCAGCAGCCAGGGGTGCCAGGCCGGGTTGTCGTAATGCTGCATGCGCCGCGTCATGCCGAGCAGGCCGAGCACGTAGAGCGGCATGAAGGCGAGATAGAAGCCGGTGATCCAGCACCAGAACGCCGCCTTGCCGAGCCCCTCGTGCAGCTGGAAGCCGAACGCCTTGGGGAACCAGTAGGTATAGCCCGCGAACGCGCCGAACA
>CAXUMV010000210.1:4718-6597 GCA_964252065.1 uncultured Lichenihabitans sp. | reverse complement strand
ACGAACCGCCCCGATCAGCTCCTTCTCCCGCCTGCGGGAGAAGGGCATGGCCTGGGACGACCCTGCCTTGTCAGCCCTTGGCGCTGCCCATCCCCTTCAGCATCGTGGTGAACGCGTCGCGAAACTGCTCGGGGGCCTGGAAGTACATGGACAGCCAGCTCTTGAGAACGGTGTCGGGCGAGAAACGGTCCATCTCGGCCAGCATCTTCTTTTCGACCTCCGCAAGGATGGTGGCCTGCAGCGGCTGCACGTCCGGCAGGCCGAAGAACTGCCGGGCCTCCAGCGGCGTGAAGTCGAAGTCGATGTGGCATTTCATCGGGGATGCCGCGCAGGGGGACCAGGAGAGCTGAAGCGATAACATCAGGTTCCGCGCGGCCTGCCAAGGCGAGGGCCCGAGGGACGCCTCGTTTCCGCCGCCGGGATTTTGGGCTAGACCGGGACCGTTGTCCTGTCCCGCCCCGGTCGCCGCCCGCCTTGCCTCTCCCGCCGATTGAACGACCGGCCGCCCCGCCTCGACCGACCATCGAGGTGATGCCGCACATCAGCGCGCCGATCGACGACCACCTGCTGCTGCCGAAACCGCCACGGCCGCTCTGGGAGACGATCCTCAAGCTCTGCGTCGTCATGGCCCTGGTCGCGGCGGCGATGGGCGTGATCTTCTTCCGTGCGTCGATGCTGCGCTGAAGACCGTGCGGCGACGATCATTGGGGGAGAGAGAGGTCGCGGATGCCGCCATCACCGGGTTTTCGCCCCGCCACCCATCACGCGACCCTCGGCGAGACGTTCTACGACGTCGTGGCCCCCGCATCCTTCCCGGCGCACCGCCTGCGCTACCGCAACCAGCGCTGGGCGGCGCGCGTCGGGCTGGGCGCGCTCACCGAGGCCGAGTGGATCGACCACTTCGGCCGCTTCGTGCCGCTGCCCGGCAGCTTCCCGGCGCCGCTGGCGCTGCGCTACCACGGCCACCAGTTCGGCGGCTACAACCCCGAACTCGGCGACGGGCGCGGCTTCCTCTACGCCCAGCTCCACGACCTCCGCGACGGGCGCCTGCTCGACCTCGGCACCAAGGGGAGCGGGCGCACGCCGTGGTCGCGCTTCGGCGACGGCCGCCTCACGCTGAACGGCGGCATCCGGGAGGTGCTGGCGACCGCGATGCTCGAAGCGCTCGGGGTCTACACCTCCAAGAGCTTCAGCCTGATCGAGACCGGCGAAGCGCTCAGCCGCAACGACGAGCCCTCCCCGACGCGATCCGCCGTGCTGGTGCGGCTCAACCACTCCCATATCCGCATCGGCTCGTTCCAGCGCCTGCTCTACCTCGAGGACACGGCCGGGCTCGAGCGGCTGCTCGACTACGCGATCGAGACCTATCTGCCGGAGGCCTGGCGCGAGGACCGCGGCAGCCGCGCGGTCGCCTTCCTCGAGACCGTTGGCGCGCGGGTCGCACGGCTCGGCGCGCAATGGATGGTGGCGGGCTTCGTGCACGGGGTGCTGAACACCGACAACATCAACATCACCGGCGAGAGCTTCGACTACGGCCCCTGGCGCTTCCTGCCGACCTACGACGCCGCCTTTACGGCCGCCTATTTCGACGAGGCGTCCCGCTACGCCTACGGCAAGCAGCCGAACGTGCTGCTGTGGAACATGACCCGGCTGGCCGAATGTTTCCTGCCGCTCGGCGACAAGGCGGCGCTGGAGGGCGCGCTCGCGGGCTTCGCGCCGGCGTTCCGCCGGGCCTATGCCGAGGAGACCGCCCGCCGGCTCGGCCTCGCGCCGGCGGGCGACGAGCGCGACGAACGCTTGCTGGAGGCGTTCTGGGGTTTCGTGAACGCCAGCGGCGCGCCTTTCGAGCAGGTCGTCTTCGATTGCCATGGCGGCGGCG
>CAXUMV010000210.1:0-4708 GCA_964252065.1 uncultured Lichenihabitans sp. | reverse complement strand
GGCGCGCGGCTCGCCCGGCATCCGGCCAGCCCCTGCGCGGGTCTCTACGAGGAGGCCGCCTTCGCCCCGGTCCGCGACGCCATGGCGGCTCTCTCGCCCCGGCCGGACATCAGGCTCGGCCATCCCTACTTCGCCCGGGCCGAGCCCTGCACCATGCTGTTCCCGGAGGTGGATGCCATGCTCAAGGCGCTGAACACCACGGACGACTGGGCCCCCTTCGAGGCGAAGCTCGCCGAGATCGAGACGATGGCGGACGCCTACGGAACCCTGCCGGCCCCGGCGGCGGACCCCGCGGGTGGCTGATCCGGGCGAGGCGGCGCGGCTGGAGCGCCTTGAGGCGCGCCTCACCGAGCAGGAGGCCGTCATCGAGGATCTCAACGAGGTGGTGACGGCGCAATGGGCCGCGATCGACGCCCTCAGGCGCCAGCTGGAGCGGCTCGACGACCGCCTCGGGGAGGCCGAGACCCGCGAGGGCGCGGGCCCGCCGCAACAGCCGCCGCCGCACTACTGATCCCCCGGGGCATCGAGGAGCAGGGCATGAAGTTCGAGATCTGCACGGACGGGGCGGCCGGCGTGCGCGCAGCCCGGCAGGCCGGCGCCCACCGGGTGGAGCTCTGCGCCAGCCTGTTCGAGGGCGGCCTTACGCCGAGCCGGGGCGCGATGCGGCAGGCGCGGCGGGTCGAGGGGATCGGGCTGCACGTCATCGTCCGGCCCCGCGGCGGCGACTTCCTGCCGGACGAGGACGAGTTCGCCGCCATGCTGACCGACATCGCGACCGCGCGGGAGGAGGGGGCCGACGGCGTCGTGTTCGGCTGCCTCACGCCCGACGCCACCATCGACGTGACGCGGACCAGCCGGCTGATCGAGGCCGCGCGCCCGATGAGCGTCACCGTCCACCGCGCCTTCGACATGACGGCCGATCCCTTCGCGGCCCTCGAGACGCTGGCGGAGCTCGGGGTCGACCGGGTGCTCACCTCGGGTCAGCAGGCTTCCGTGCTCGAAGGCCTGCCGCTCATCACGCAGCTGATCGCCCAGGCCGGCTCGCGCCTCGTCGTGATGCCGGGCGGCGGCATCACGCCCCACAACGTGGGCCGCATCGTCGCCGCGGCCCGGCCGGCCGAGCTGCACTTCGCGGCGCTGGCGCCGATCCCGAGCCCCATGCGGTTTCAGCGTCCGGGCGTGTTCATGGGCGGCGAGCTGCGCCAGCCCGAATACACCGTCAACGCGACCGACCTCGCGGGGCTGCGGCAGGTCATCGCCGCCGCCGGAGGGTGACGCAGGCGGCCGACGCGCGGCCGCCGGGCCCTATGAGTTCCGCGCATGCGGCGGCCGCGGTCCCGGCCGGCCGGTCCCCGTCGCGGATCCCCAGCGACGCGCCGCGCACGGTGACCTCGATCGTTCGCGGCTCGCGCGACAGCCCGAGCCCGATCGCCTTGAGGTAGGCCTCCTTGGCGGTCCAGAGCGTCAGGAACGCCGGCCATCGCTCCTCCGTCGGGCGCCGCCGGAGCGCCGCCTGCTCGGCCGGCGACAGGACGTTCCAGGCCGGCTCCAGCGCGGGCCCGACGCGTTCGACATCCACCCCGACGGGCGAAGCCGCAAGCGCCAGGGCGACCCAGCCCTCGCGGCTGGCCGTCGACACGAAGACGCCCTGCAGCGGCGGCTGAAGGCAAGGACGCCCCGCGTCGGAGGCCACCATCACCGCAGCCGCCGGGCAGCCGGTCAGCGCCGCCACGAACCGGCGCAGCAGAAGGCGGCGATCGAGGAACGCCGCCCGGACCGCCGCGGGGCGGCGCAGCGCCTCGGCGGTGTCGAGGGCCGTCGGCTCGAGCGGGGCCGCGGGCGGCGGCACGTCCGCCGGCTGGCCGATCCAGGCCTGCGCGCGGGACCTCTCGGGGCCGGCCTCGGCCGTCTCCGGCCAGCGGGCAAGCCAGGCGACGCCTGCCGTCATCCCGCGCCCGCGCCGGCCCCGAACGCCGCCCGGAGCCTGGCGTCCAGCGTGTCGCGCACGGTCCGGAAGGCATCGAGGACGGCCTCGCGCGACCCCTCGATGGCGCTCGGGTCGATGGTCGGCCAGTACCGCACCTCGACCGCCATGTTGCGCACGAACTCGAGCGCCCGGTGATGGGCCTCGGGCGACAGCGTGACGATGAGGTCGAACCCGGCGTCCTCGAGATCGTCGAAGGTCTTGGGGGCGTGCCGCGAGCGGTCGATGCCGACCTCCTTCAGCACGGCGGTCGTGAAGGGGTTCACGGCGCCCGCCCGCACGCCCGCCGAGTCCACATAGACCGAGCGCCCGAGCAGCTCGCGGGTCAGGGCTTCGGCCATGGCGGAGCGGACCACGTTCTCCGAGCAGGCGAAGAGGACCGATTGCGGGCGCAGGATGGGCGAGGGGGCCGCCGCCGCCATGGCTCAGCCCTTCCAGTGCAGGGCGGCGACCAGCGTGAACAGGCGGCGCAGCGTCGAGAAATCCGCCTCGATCTTGCCCTCGAGGCGCCGCGACAGGAGCTCGGCCGCCTCGTCGTGCAGGCCGCGCCGCCCCATGTCGATCGCCTCGATCTGCGCGGGTGTCGCGGTCCTGATCGCCGCGTAGTAGCTCTCGCAGATCATCCGGTAGTCGCGCAGGATCGAGCGGAGCGGGGCCATGGACAGCAGGTGAGTCACGATCAGCCCGCCGTCCTCGCCGAGGACGTCGAGCGCGAGCCTGGCATCGCGCAGGGCGATCCTCAGCCTGTAGGGGCCGCCCGGATGGCCCGCGACCCCGAACGCGCTGCCGTCCACGAGATCGAAGATCGCGACCCGGCGCTCATGCTCCTGGTCGGGGTTGCCGCGCCCGATCGAGGCCGCATCGAGATGCACCGACAGGAGCCGCCGGCGCCCTGCCTCGGCCGGGGCGGCCGGCTCAGCCCCGGTTGGTCCGGATCGCGACGGAGCGGGCATGCGCATCGAGTCCTTCGGCGCGGCCGAGCGCGATGGCGGCCGGTGCCAGGGCCGCCAGGGCTGAGGCGTCGCATTGGAGCACGGACGTCCGCTTCATGAAATCCAGAACCCCGAGCCCCGACGAGAAGCGCGCCGAGCGTGCGGTCGGGAGCACATGGTTGGAGCCCCCGACATAGTCGCCGATCGCCTCGGGCGTGTGGGGCCCGATGAAGATCGCGCCCGCGTTGCGGATGGCGCCCGCGAGCGCCTCCGCCCCCGCGGCCATGATCTCGAGATGTTCGGGGGCGAGGCGGTCGACCAGTGGGACGGCCGCGGCGAGGTCCGGAACGAGAACGACTGCGCCGAAGTCGCGCCAGCTCGCTTCCGCGATGGCGCGGCGGGGCAGCGTGCGGAGCTGGGCGTCGACGGCGGCCTCGACCGCCTCCGCCAGCGCCGCCGTGTCCGTGATCAGGATCGCCTGGGCGGAGGGGTCGTGTTCGGCCTGGGCGAGCAGGTCCGCCGCGATCCAGTCGGCCGGGGCCTCGGCGTCGGCCAGCACCACCACCTCGGAGGGACCGGCGATCATGTCGATCCCCACCGTGCCGAAGACGCGTCGCTTGGCGGCCGCCACGTAGGCGTTGCCCGGCCCCACGATCTTGGCGACCGGCGCGATGGTGGCCGTCCCGTAGGCCAGCGCGCCGATCGCCTGGGCGCCGCCCACCCGGTAGACCTCGTCGACCCCGGCGAGGGCCGCGGCGGCCAGCACGAGCGGGTTGATGACCCCGCCCGGCGCGGGCACCGTCATCACCACCCGCGGGCAGCCGGCGACCTTGGCCGGCACCGCGTTCATGAGCACCGAGGACGGATAGCTCGCTGTGCCGCCCGGCACGTAGAGCCCGACCGCCTCGATGGCGCTCCAGCGCCAGCCGAGCGTCACACCGAGGGCATCGGTGAAGCGGAGGTCCGTGGGGCGCTGGCGCTCGTGGAAGGCGACGATGCGCGCGTGGGCCACTCCGAGGGCGTCGAGCGCCGCCGGGTCGCAGGCCGCGCGCGCCTCCGCAAGGGCGGCTTCACCGACGCGCAGCCCGAGGCGCCCGAGGTCCACCGCGTCGAACTGCCGCGAGTAGTCGAGGAGGGCCGCATCGCCCCGCGCCGCGACGTCGGCCAGGATGCGGGCCGCGGCCGCGTCGACGTCCTCCGACACTCCGCGCCTGGCGCTCAGCAGCGCCGCGAAGCGGGCCGGGAAATCCGCGTATCGCGCGTCGAGCCGAAGGGCCATGCCGGCGTCCTCAGGCGGCCGGCGGGACGCTGGGGCCCGGACCGGCGGGCAGCGGCATCGGCTGGGCCTCCACCGCCCAGCGCGGTCCGATGTCGCGCATCTCGGCTTCCAGGCACTCGACCTCGAGCTTGATCTGCGCGCCGCCGATGAAGGTCAGCACCACGGTGCCGCCGGGCGCATCCTCGGGCGCGAACGCGATCGCCAGCAGGCGAAGCGGCAGGTCGGGATCGGGCGCCGGCAGGCCGCTGCGCGCGACATGGAGCACGCGCTCGAAATGCAGGCCCGCCCGGCACCGCTCGGGGCTGCCGCGCATCGCCGCCGTCCAGTCGAAGCGCGAAACGACCAGGGCGAAGCGCGCCTGCCGGGGCAGGAACGCCATGTCGCTCAGGGTCGCCTCCGCGTCCTGCAGCAGCGCGGAGACGACCGCGAGATCCTCCTCGTCCAGCACGGTCAGGCGAAGCGGCTTGTCTTCGCCGGGAGCCGGCGCCGTCGTGTCCTGCATGGGTTCCACCT
>CAXUMV010000209.1:0-6624 GCA_964252065.1 uncultured Lichenihabitans sp. | reverse complement strand
CGAGGTGGTGCGGGGTCAGAAGACCATCGACGAGTGCCTGATGAGCGAGCCCGCTTCGGGCCTCAACTTCCTGCCGACGGTGGTCAAGGTCCGCCTGCCGCACTCGAGCCACGTGCTGTCCTCGCCGGGCATGCGGCGGATCATCGAGGACGCCCGGAGCGCGTTTGACTACGTGGTCGTCGACCTGCCGCCCGTCGGGCCGGTGGTCGGGGTGCGGGCCGCCTCCTCGCTGTTCGACGGCTTCGTGCTGGTGGTCGAATGGGGCCACACGGTGCAGGCCATGGTGCGCAACACCATCCTGATCGACGCCGAGATCACCTCCAAGTGCCTCGGGGTGGTCTACAACAAGGTGCGCATGAACAAGATCAGGCTCTACGAGGGGATGGGATCGAAGGCCTTCCACCACGAGGAGTTCGGCGACTACTTCAAGGCCTGAGGCGCGTCACGGCGACGGTGATGCCTTCCCCCGCGGGCGGGAGAAGGGCCTGATCCTCAGCCCGTCTTGGCGCCGGACAAACCGGCAAGCAACCCGGTCTTCACGAAGGTGAAGTCCATGTTCTTGTTGTAGACGACGCGGTAGCCGGCACGGGCGAGGCGCAGGATCAGGCGCGCGGCATCCGCGATGGTCTGGTCGATCGAGATCTCCCGGTTGTGGTGGATCTCGACGCAGATCTGCTCGACCGACAGCCGGTCGTCGAAGATGGACTGGATGATTTCGTACTCGAACCCCTCGACGTCGATCTTGAGGAGGTCGATGCGGGTGCGGCCGTGCTTGCGCATGATGTCGGACAGGGAGGTGCAGCCGAAGGACACGCCGTCCTCGGCGGACCCCTTGCGGAACGACCCCTCCTCGGCCCGGTCCGGCAACCCGAACTGAAGCTCGCCGCTCACCGCGGCGAGGCCGAGCGGCAGGAACTCGATGTTGCGGCGGTCGGCCAACCGCTCCATCGTGGTCACGCCCGTGGGCGAGGGATCGAGAAGCACGATCCGGGCGTCGAAGCGGGCGATGATGTCCTGCTCGAACGTGATCGAGTGCCCGACCCCGGCCGAGACGATGAAGGAGTCGGCCGAAAGCGAGCCGGCCGGGACGGCCCACTGATCCGCGCTGCCGAGCAGCACCGTCGGCACCCGCCGAGACAGGGGTATGAGGAAAAGCTCCTTGAGCCTTCTGAACAGTGACATGGCCGCCCCTTCCTTCTCCTCTATGCGCTCATGCCGTGACCAAAGCCTTGCCGGGCTCAATGCGCCTCGACGAAGGACCGGTTCGCGAGGTGGACGCAGATCGCGGCGATGAAGGCCTCCGACAGCAGCATCGCGACGCCGACGCCGTTGACCTGCCAGGCCTGGCCCAGGGCCCAGGCGAGCGCGATCGAGAGCACGCCCGCCGCCAGCGACCAGCCGGACAGCCCGATATGCTTGTTGGTCGCCATGAGCAGGACCCGCGGCACGTGCCAGAACCCGCCGACCGCGGCATAGGCCAGCAGCAGCGCCATGAGGGTCGGCTCGAACGGGATGCGGCCGTGGGTCCAGATGGCCAGGAGCCACGGCGAGACGACGAAGAGGACGGGGCTGAACAGCCCGGCCACGGCCGCCCCGAGCAGGGCCGACTGCTTGAACAGCGGATGGACGGCCTTCATGCCCGCCTGCCCGAACAGCCGGGCGAACTCCGGCCACAGCGCAAGGCTGAACATGGAGGTGAGCTGGACCGCGATACGGGCGATGGTCCGGTAGGCGTTGAACAGCGCGACCGCCGCGGGACCCGCGAGAAAGAACACGAGGATCGTGATCCCCTGGAAGCTCAGGGCGTTCGCAAGCGGAAAGGCCATGAAGGAGATCGCCGGGTGGAGCATGCGCCGGAGCTCGATGCGCTGGGCATGCCGGAACCCCAGCGTGAGGCTGCTCTGGCCCCGCTGCGCGACCAGCATCCCCAGGCCGACCGCCACCACCCGCGCCAGAAGCCCGACGATCGCCACCCCGGCGAAGCTGCGGAAGACGATCAGGCCGACCATGTAGCCGACCCATTCGGCGAGCCGGGCCAGCTGCCCCATGACCGTCCCCAACGGATAACGACCCGTCGCCTTGAAGACGGCATCCGCGAGGCCGCCGAAGATCGCGACCAGCACGCTGCCCAGCAGGGCTGCCAGTGCGACCCGCGTGTCCATGGTGGCGCTGATCGAGGAGGGCCACAGCGAGGTCGGCCACAGCAGGGCCGCGGGGGTCAGCACGGCCGCCAGCCCGCAGCACACGATCGTCAGGAACAGCTGGGCGCTGTGATAGATGGCGTCGGCCTCCCGGACATCGTCGCGCCCGAGCGCCATCGTCATCTTGTTGCCGGCGACGCTGACGATGCCGACATCCGCCATCGACAGGTACCCCGGCAGGGCGGACAGGACCAGCCACGTCCCGAAGGTCGACGCGTCCCAGAACAGCAGGAACAGCGGAAGCGACGAAACCTGGATGACGATGTTGATGACTTGTCCAAGCGCGTTCGCTCCGAAGCCTAGGATCAGTCTGCGAAGCATCGTTTGGGGACCTGTCAGAAGACCGTGAGATATACGGCACGCGAGGCGTGCGGTGAAGGTCGATATCGGGTGCCGGGACGGGGACCTGGCAAACAGGTTAACACCTCGCCGCCGAACACGGCCTGCCCAGGGCAGGGCAACGATGGCCGGCGCCCGTCTTAAGCGTATCTCGCGGACGCCGCGCGGGTTTGGTCCCGGTTGGAACGCCGGCTGCTCCGAGGGTGCATCGGCAGACCGAGAGCGGCCTCATGCACCAGAACGAAGCACATTACGGCGCGCGCATGGCGGCCGGGTCCGGCGCCCGGCGCCGGACCCCCATCGTGGCGGGCGTGACCGCGCTCGGGCGCGCAGGCCGGCGGCTCTCCCGCGACCTGTCGCGGGGCGGGCTTGCCGGTTTCGTCGGCATGGCCTCCCGCGGGCTCGGGCTGGCGCTTCGCTACCGGGCGCATCGCCGCTGGCTGGCCGTGATCGGCGGGCAGACCACGCGCAAGCTGCTGACCCTCTATCCCCGCATCGCCTACCGTCATTCGACGACCTACCTGTTCCACGATGCGACGTGGCAGCAGCGGCTGGCCATGCTCACGGCCCACTACGCGTTCCTGAACGAGACGCATGGCCCCGCCTTCTTCGAGGCGGTCCTCGAGCCTGGGGGCATTGCGGTCTGGCGGCACGAGGCGGACGGACACGTGCTGTCCATCGGCCTGCACGGCCCCTGCCTCGCCAGCCGTCACCGCGAGGGCGAGCTGACCCTGGCCTTCGCCATGGACGGCGTTCTGCTCTATCAGGTCGCCTTCTCGGTGGTCTGCGACGCGACGGCGACGCTCAGCCTCGGTCGGGCGGCCGGCGGACCCGACAGCGTCCTGTTCATCGGGCAGGTGCAAGGCCGCTCCGGCCACCTCGACGAGCTGCGCGAAGCCGCGAGGCTCTGCAGGGCCATCGCGCCGCGGGACCTGCTGATGAGCGCCCTCTCGGGTGTCGCCCAGGCTTGGGGCATGTCGCGCGTGGTCGGCGTCACGGACGCGCGCCGGATGTCGCGGCCAGGCCCGTCGGACGAGGTGCATGGGTTCGCCTACGACCCGTTCTGGGCCCAGTATCATGCGGAGATCGTCGGAGCGGGTCATGCGGTGATGACGCTGCCGTTCCACGAGGGACCGCTCGGCGGCAACTCGCCGGCCCATCGCAGGCGGGCCCGGATCAAGCGGCAGTTCAAGGCCGGCGTGAGCGAGGATGTCGCCGCCGTGGTCCTCGCGCACCGACACCCGGAGCTGGCTGGCCCGCGTTTCGACATCCCTCCCCAGAGGGGCGCGGCGGTCACCGCATCGGCCTGACCGCGCCCGGTCAGCTTCGCGCAGGCCTCGCGGACTAGCCTTCGAACCAAGCGGGCTACAGCCGGACCGGCAATTGCATCGATGCCGTCGGTCTGCCATATCGGGGCTGACGTAACGTCGGTGGGAGGGTCTGCATGCTGAAGGCGTCGCTGTTCACACTGATCTGTGGATTGGTGTCTGCAAAGATTCCCGTATTCATCGTGTACCCGAGTTTGGCCCTGCTGCCGGCGCTCGAAGTCATCTATCTCGCGGTGCATCATAACCGTGCATTGCACCATTTCGGCGGAACATTCCTTGTGCTTCTGCTGGTCGGGCTGTCCAGCTTTTATGCAGCGACCTGTTTCCTGCTCGGCGGTCACCTCAAGGCACGCCGCCGCTAAGCGGCCCAGCCCCGGTCATCGTTCCCCCCGCCTACACCGACAATCGCAGCCGACGCCCTCTCAGTAGGCGTCGTGGTGGACGACATCCAGGGCTGTGCGAAGCAGGATCCTGAGATCCAGGCCCAGCGACCAGTGGCTGATGTACCAGAGGTCCAGCTCGACGCGCCGCTCGATCAGTCCCGGGCACGCGGTCTCGCCGCGGCATCCGCCGATCTGAGCCCATCCGGTGATGCCGGGCTTGACCCGGTGGCGCATGCGGTAATTGCCGATCGACGCCGTGAAGGCCTCGTCGTGAGCCACGGCATGGGGCCGCGGACCCACCAGGGACATCTCCCCCCGCAGGACGTTCAGCAGCTGCGGCAGCTCGTCGATGCTGGTGCGCCGCAGGAACACGCCGATCCGCGTGATGCGGGCATCCCCGCGCCGCGCCTGGCGCACATCGACGCCGTCGTCCAGCACGTACATCGTGCGGAACTTGAAGATGGTGAACTGCCGCTGGTCGAACCCGCTGCGGCGCTGCCGGAAGATGACGGGCCCGGGCGAATCGAGCTTGATGGCCGCCGCCGCCAGCATCATCAGCGGCAGCAGCGCGACGATGGCGAGGCTCGCGACCACCACGTCGAGCACGCGCTTGGCCACCCTGTCGCCGGGACCGAGGGGCGCACGCTGCAGGTCGGCCAGATAGGCGCCGGCCCCCAAGGGTGACCGGCCGCGGCCGATGATCGACCGGTACTCGGCATGCGGAATGAGGCGCACCGGCAGCGGGGACGCGCGCAGCGCCGCCTGGATCGGCGCAAGATGGGCCCAGCAGTCCCATTTGAGGGCGACCACGAACTCCTTGACGCCCCGCACCCGCGCCGCCTCGACCGCGGCCGCGACCTCCTCGACCGCCCCTCCGGGCTGCCGGTCCGTCCCGAGCCGCAACGCCATCCGGCCGGCGTCCTGCAAGCCGAACTCCCTCAGGAGGTAGGACGACGACAAGGTGTCCATCTCGGCGGCATCGCCAAGCAGGAACACCCGGCGTCCCGCGATCCAGCCCTGCGCGATCCCGTCTTCGATCACGTCGGCGATGGCGAATCGCGCCAGGCCACAGATCAGCAGAAGGGCCGAGGCCGTTCCGACCAGCAGGCCGGTCGGCATGAGCTCGCCGACCTTCGGAACCATGACGAGCGAGGCCAGCGACGCGAGCACGAAGCCGCAGACCATCAGGCCATGCTTGAAGCTCCGCGCAGGATGCAGGAGCGCGGGCAAGGTGTAGAGGCCCGCAAGGCGGCTACAGATCGTAAACAGCACAGCGGCGAACAGGGCGATGCCGACGAGCGCATGCCAGTCCGCCCCATGCCGGCGAACACCGACAGCATCCATCGACTGGCCGAGCCAGCTGCCGAGTAGAATCATCACGGCATCGGCCGCGCCGGCCATCACGCCCACGGCGGACGCGGAGATCAAACCTCCGAACGGAAGCGAAAATCGTCCGGAATGACTGTCGGCCTCGACCGCAATCACGCGAGGGCTGCTCGATGACATCCCTAAAAACCTTGTGCTCAAATATGGTTAACGACTGCTTAAACTCCTCTTCAAGCGTCAGCAAGCTTAAACACGGTTCCGCCACGATCATGATTGTGATTATGTTTTTTTGCCGATGTGTCGTGGCTCACTGGACACGGTCGCAACGACGGGACCTTCGGCCGGACCAGCATCGGCGGCCGGCGCGACCCGCCTGCCCTGCCGCCGCGACGGCGAAGCTCAGAGCCGCAACGTCTTGAAGACGCGCTCCGGGATGAGGCAGATGATGGTCATCACCAAGCGCCAGATGGGCTTGACGTAAAGCGTGTTGCGCCCCTTGGCGTCGGCGCGGAACACGGCTTCGGCCACCTCCGCCGCGCTCGCGGTCAAGCGGGGCGGCAGCTTTATGCCGGCCGTCATCTGGGTCGCCACGAAGCCGGGCTTCACGGTCATCACGTGGACGCCCTCGCGCACCATGGCGTTGCGCAGGCCGGACAGCATGGCGGTCAGCCCCGCCTTTGCGGAGCCGTAGACGAAGTTGGACCCGCGGCCCCGGTCGCCCGCGACCGAGCTGATGCCGATGATGGTTCCCGCCCGGCGCGGCGCCATCCGCCGAGCCGCCGCGAGGCAGAACAAGGCGGGACCGTTGTAGTTGGTCTGCATGACGTCCTGGGCCGTCGCGCTGTCCCGGGCCGAGGCCGCCTGGTCGCCGAGCAGGCCCGCGACCATAATGACGGTGCCCGGCATCGTGCCGAGCCGGTCGAAGAAGGCGTCCGGGTTTGGGTCGCGCACGTCGAACTCGGCCGTGGTGCACGGGACGGCGTAGCGCAGCGCGATGTCGGTCTGGTCGACCAGAGGACCGGTGATGGTGTCGGCCGCGCTGGCGTA
>CAXUMV010000208.1:0-6646 GCA_964252065.1 uncultured Lichenihabitans sp. | reverse complement strand
GCTGGCCCGGACCGGGCGGGCGGCCGCCAACGACGACCCGCCCCCGGCCTTCGAGCCCATCCTGCTGACCCGCCTCGGCGGCGCCGGAGAGGCTCAGGACCGCTGAGTCACCGCTTCCCGGCGCCCGGGAAGAAGCTCGCCCCCGCGCCGCTGCCCGTCCGCAGGACGGTCTCAACCTCGACCGAGCCGCCGATGCGCAGGCACGTGTCGCTTCCCTCAAGCTTGTGGAAGTCGGGGCCGAAACTCTCGCACCCGGTGCGGGCCGGAGGCGCCCCGCGCCCGCGCGGCAAGTCCCTGGCCTCGGCGGCCGCCGCGAGCATCGCTCCGAGGGCCGCCATGGCGATGAGGGTCGGGTGGAGGTATCGGGGACGGATCATTGGCGACAGTGACGACCAGCTTCGGGCGAGGGTCAAGACCCGCAAGCCCTGGAGGCCGCGAGGCCGGCGTCACCTCCCAGGCCGTCTTCGCGAGCGCAGCGAAGCGATCCATGGTCGGGCTGCCCCACCGGGGCGTGGATCGCCACGGCGCTGGCGCGCTTCGCGATGACGGGATAGGGCGAGGCGACCCCCTCGTGATTGGCGCCTTCGCCCCCCGGGGAGAAGGTCCGCGACAGCGGGGATGAGGGGTGGTGCCGAGGTTCCCAGGACCCCTCATCCGGCCTGTCGGCCACCTTTTCCCCGGAGGGGCGAAGGGGCTAGTCCGGCGGGCGTCAGGCCGGCACCGGCTCCAGGCTGGCGTCGGTCAGGGCATGCTCGACCGGCATGGCGCGGGGCGGGCGGGCCTCCACGGCGCCGCCGGCGAGCCAGGAGCGCAGAAAGGCATCGGTCCAGCGCGCCACCGCCCCGTCATGGGTGAACCAGCCTTCGAGATGGCCGCCCCGGGGCCGCGCGCCCGGCAGGTCCATGCGGCTGTGGGAGGTGGTGGTCCACTTGCACATCATGGCGTAGGTCACCTCGGGATGGAACTGCAGCCCGAACGAGCGCCCGACATGGAAGGCCTGGCACTCGAAATCGAGCCCCGTCGCAAGCGCGACCGAGCCGGGCGGCGTATCGAACCCCTCGCGGTGCCACTGGTAGACGTGCCGCGGGAACGTGCCGCCGAACAGCCGCTCCGCCGCGGCCGTCGGGGTGATCGGGTAGTAGCCGATCTCGACGCGGCCCTCGGGATGGGGGAACACCGGCTGGCCGAGGTGGCGCGCCAGCATCTGGGCCCCGAGGCACACGCCGAGAAAGGGCACGTTCTCACCAAGCGGCACGCCGATCCAGTCGATCTCGGCCTTGATGTAGTCGTCGGGATCGTTGGCGCTCATCGGGCCGCCGAAGATGATCGCGCCGGCGTGGTCGGCCATCGTGGCCGGCAGGGGATCGCCGAAGCGCGGACGCCGGATGTCGAGCCGCCGGCCCTGGGCGCGGAGCAGCCGTCCGATACGGCCGGGCGTCGAGTGCTCCTGATGCAGGACGACGAGGATGGGGCGGGACGGGTCGGGCGAGGAACCGTGTGGCAAAAGACTGATGCTGCTCGTGAGTGCGAGGGCCGGGCTGTCCGGATCATGCCGATGCGGTGGTTAACGGAACATTAAAGCAAGCGCCGTGCCGCGTCCATGGCGATGCATTTCGTTAAGGCCGATCCGGTCGCCACGGGCGGGACGCCGTGGACAAAACCGCGAAGGGCGTTGCACTGGACCCGCCCGCGGATGGATGGTGCGTCGGTGAGCACGCCCGAACGCGACTATCTCGACCTCATGTCGCGCGTCCTCGCCGACGGCGACGAACGGCTCGACCGGACCGGGGTCGGCACCCTGTCGCTCTTCGGGGCCACCCTGCGCTTCGACCTGTCGGAGGGCGCGTTTCCGGCGCTGACCACCAAACGGGTCTACTGGAAGACTGCGATCCGGGAGATGCTCTGGTTTCTCCGCGGCGAGACCAACATCGCGGGCCTGCTGGCCGACGACGTGCGGATCTGGACCGACTGGCCGCTCGCCCGCTACCGGAAGGAGCAGGGCGAGGCCATCGACCAGGCGACGTTCGAGGCGCGCATCCTGGCCGATCCCGCCTTCGCGGAGCGCTGGGGCGATCTCGGCCCCGTCTATGGCCGCCAGTGGCGTCGCTGGACCGGGCCCGACGGGGCAACGCACGACCAGATCGCGGCGCTGATCGCGACGCTGCGGACCGATCCCGCCAGCCGCCGCATGCTGTTCCACGGCTGGAACGTCGCCGAGATCGGCGCCATGGCGCTGCCGCCCTGCCACCTGCTCTACCAGTATCACGTGAGCCGGGCCGGGCGGCTGTCCTGCATCCTCTACCAGCGCAGCGCGGACCTCTTCCTGGGAGCGCCCTTCAACTTCGTGGGGGCCGCCGCGCTGCAGGCGATGCTGGCCCAGCAATGCGGGCTGGGGCTCGGCGAGCTCGTCTGGATGGGCGCCGACGTGCACCTCTACCGCACCCATATGGATGCGGTCCACGAACAGCGCGGCCGAACCCCGCGTCCCCTGCCCCGCCTGACCCTCGCGCGCCGTCCCGCGAGCATCGACGACTACCGCATCGAGGATTTCCTGGTCGAGGGCTACGACCCGCACCCCGTCATCAAGGCCGAGGTGGCGGTCTGAGCCGGGATCGCGGCCCTGGCCCTTGAGCCGGGGCCGCCGTCTGCTACACCGCGTGCCGACGGTCAGGACCTCTCTGCCATGGACATCACCGACGATGCCGCCCTCGCGGGACTGGCGCGCACCTATCACACGCCGCTCTACGTGTTCGACGAGCGCACGATCCGCGCGCGCTGCGCCGATCTCAAGGCGGCCGTCACCTACCCCGACTTCAAGGTCCGCTACGCCTGCAAGGCGCTGACGCTCCAGGCCGTCCTCAGGATCGTGCTGGACGAGGGCCTGTGGATCGACGCCTCCTCGATGAACGAGGTCACCCGGGCGTTGCGGGCAGGTTTTGCGCCGGCCGCGATCTACTACACGGGCGAAGGCGCCACGGCCGCGGTGTACCGCGAGCTCGTGGCGCGGGACATCCTGGTCAACTGCACCTCGCTCGACCAGATGCGCCTGCTCGCCGGGGTTGCAGGGCCCGGCCACCCCTGCTCGATCCGGATCAACCCGGGCGAGGGGCATGGCGAGACCACCAAGACCAACACCGGCGGGCCCAGCAGCAAGCACGGCATCTACATCGACCAGGTCGAGGACGCTTTGGGGCTCGCCCGGGCCGCGGGGCTACGCATCGTGGGCGTCCATTCCCACATCGGGTCGGGCACCGACCTCGGCCACTGGCTCAAGATCAAGGACACGACGCTCGGCGTCGCCGAGCGCTTCCCCGATCTCGGCTTCGTCAATCTCGGCGGCGGCCTGCCGGTCGTCTACAACCCCGCGACCGATGCCCCGATGCCGCTGGCCGCCTGGGGCGCGGCGCTGTCGGCCAGCATGACGGAATTTTCGGCGGCGCGCGGCCGGTCGATCCGGCTGTTCATCGAGCCCGGCCGCTACGTGGTGGCCGAGAGCGGCCTGCTGCTCGCCGAGGTGCAGGCCATCAAGTCGACGCCCGGCTACACCTTCGCGATCGTCAATACCGGCCACAATCACAACATCCGCCCCGCCCTCTACGGCAGCTGGCACCCGATCCGCTTCGTGCCGTCGGACGACACCCCGCGCGAGGGCGTCCGCGACTACGTCGTGGCGGGCTACCTCTGCGAGTCGGGCGACGTGTTCACCGTGACGGCGGACGGCACGCTCGCGCCCCGCCCCTTCCCGGCGCTCCGCGTCGGCGACCTCATGGTGATGGGCCATGTCGGGGCCTACGCGCACGCGATGAAGAGCGAGTACAACTCCATGAACATGCCGGCCTCGATCATGGTCGACCGGCACGGGGCGGCCCACGTGATCGAGCGGCGCGGCACCCTCGCCGACCTGATGCGGCGCGAGGTCGAGGTCTATGCCGCCGGCCCGACCGCCGCCGCCGACACCCGCAAGGACGCCTGATGCTGAACGACCTCATTGCGACCCTGGCCGGCGCCATCGTGGCCGTGATCGGGGCCACGGGCTACGTCGGCGTCCTTCTGCTGATGGCCATCGAGTCCGCCTGCATCCCGCTGCCCTCGGAGGTGATCATGCCCTTTGCGGGCTACCTCGTGTCGACCGGCCAGCTGAACCTCTTCGGCGTCGCGACCGCGGGCGCGCTCGGCTGCAATCTCGGCTCGGTCCTGGCCTACTGGATCGGCGCCCGCGGCGGCCGGCCCGCGATCGAGCGCTGGGGCCGCCTCGTCCTCATCGGCCCCCAGGAACTCGCCTGGACCGAGCGGTTCTTCGAGAGGTTCGGGGCGCCGGCCGTCTTCCTGGGGCGCCTGCTGCCGGTGGTGCGCACCTTCATCGCCCTGCCGGCCGGCCTCGGCCGGATGCCGCAGGGGCGGTTCCACCTCTACACCTTCGTGGGCTCGTGGATCTGGTGCTTCGCGCTGGCCTTCGTGGGCGAGCGGCTCGGCACCCAGTGGGACAGCAATCCGACGCTCCGCGCGCTGTTCCACCGCTTCGACATCGCGATCGCGGCGCTCGTCGTGCTCGGCGCAGCCGTCTTCCTAGTCCACCGCCTCCGGGCGCGCCGGGCCTGAACGCCTTTGTGCGCCCTCTGACGGCTTGGCGCACCGACGTGACATAGCCGCCCTTCCTTCCGGCCCGGTCCTCGCCTATATTCATCGGGCCGCCACAAGCGGCTATGGCGATAAACGGTCATCGGAATAAACCATTCGGACCCGGGGGCGGTACCCGGCGCCTCCACCCGAGCGCGTTCCGCAAGGGACGCGCTTCGGCGGGGGCGAAATAGGATTGACGAGGGTGTAAAGGGTGTACTTTTGCTCGGCATTGTACCGCCGTTATCGGGCTAAACCTATAGTTGCCAACGACAACTATGCTCCGGTGGCCCTCGCTGCGTAATGCGGCGATGGTACTGGGAATCAAGTCCTAGGGGGTTGCACTTCTAGGCGGGGTTCGGAGGCACCTGGCAACAGAAGCCTCCACTTCATTGCAGGCGCCGCAACGCGCTCCCGTGGACCGAAGGACGCATGGCTACCGACCTGATCCGCTACGATCTGCTCGTTCAGGATGCCTTGCGCGGCGTGGTCCGGTCCGTGCTCGCCGATGCGGCCAAGAACGGCCTGCAGGGCGACCACCATTTCTTCATCACCTTCCGCACCACGGACCCGGGCCTGCGCCTGTCCGACCGCATGCGCGAGCGCTACCCGGAGGAGATGACGATCATCCTCCAGCACCAGTTCTGGGATCTCGGCGTCACCGACCACGCCTTCGAGGTCGGCCTTTCGTTCAGCCAGAAGCCCGAGCGGCTGCTGGTGCCGTTCGCGGCCATCACGACGTTCCACGACCCCTCGGTGCAGTTCGGGCTGAAGTTCGATCCGGCCGACAAGGACGGCCAGGAGCCCGAGGGCGAGGCCGCGCCGCCCGTGCCCGCCGAGGCGGGCAAGGACAAGACCAAGCGCTCCCTGGCGGCCGTCGAGTCCCAGCCCGCACCGGTGGCGTCCCTGCCGGCGCCCGCCAAGGCCAAGCCGCTCAAGCCGACCCTCGCCAAGCTCGCCCCCGTCGATGCCGCCAAGGACACGGGCAAGGAGGCCGGCAAGCAAGAGCCGGGCGAGCCGCAGAAGGTCGTCTCGATCGACGCGTTCCGGAAGAAGCCCTGAGGCGGCCCCGGTGACCGGCGAGGTCGTCAATCTCCGCCGGGCCCGCAAGGCCCGGGCCAAGGCCGCCGCCGACCGGGCGGCCGCCGCGAACCGGGCCGCCTTCGGGCGCAGCCGGTCCGACCGGACCCTGCTCGACGCCGAGCGCCGGCTGGCCGAAGCCCGGCTGTCCGGCCATCGCCGGACCGAGCCGGACGAGCCCTGATGGGCGGACCGGTCGGCCTCGCCAAGCGTTCGCTCTCGGTCGCCGGCCACCGCACCAGCATCTCGCTCGAGGACGCCTTCTGGCAGGAGTTGGGCGTCATCGCGGCGCGGCGGCATCTGCCCGTCGCGGCCCTGGTGGCCGCCATCGACCGGGACCGCGCCGAGGCCAACCTGTCCTCCGCCATCCGGGTCTTCGTCCTCGCCGCCGTCAAGGAGGCCGCCGCCGGGACCGCGTAGGACAAAGCCGTATCGAGGACGACCGGTCTCGACCGCCCATGTCGTCTTCGCGAGCGAAGCGAAACGATCCATGGTCGGGCAGCGCACCGCAGCATGGATCGCCACGGCGCTGATGCGCCTCGCGATGCCGGGCCGCGACAGGGATTTTGGGTCCGGAGGATCCCCTCATCCGTCCTTCGGACACCTTCTCCCGCGGAGCGGGAGAAGGACGTCAAGGGCATGGATTGAGTCCGGCCCTGCAAACCCGACGCCGTCGCTGCGGGACCGCGACGCTTCGGCTTGACGAAGCCGCCCGCCTCATGCTCCCTCCATGAACCATGGCATTCTCGACGATGGACATGCGGGGGCGGACCTGGACCCTGCCCAACCTCCTGACCTATGGTCGCGTCGTGGCGGTTCCGCTGGTGGCGGGCGGGCTGATCTCGTCCGACGCGGACTGGATGCGCTGGGCGGCGCTGGCGGTCTTCGCCGCGGCCGGCATCACCGACTTCTTCGACGGCTACCTCGCGCGCGCCTGGTCGCAGCAGTC
>CAXUMV010000207.1:3101-6672 GCA_964252065.1 uncultured Lichenihabitans sp. | reverse complement strand
AACCCCAACAAGCTGCTGCTCGACCCCTACGCCCGGGGCCACAGCGGCCACCTCGTGTGGAACCCCGCGGTGTTCGGCTACAAGATGGAGTCGGGCGACGACACGACCTTCGACGAGCGCGACAGCGCGGCCTTCGTCCCCAAATGCGTGGTGGTGGACCAGGCCTTCCCCTGGGCGGAGCCGGACTGGAAGGCCTTCGAGTGGGACCGCACGATCGTCTACGAAACCCACGTGAAGGGCTTCACCAAGCTGCACCCCAACGTGCCTGAGCAAGAGCGCGGCACCTATAAGGCCATGGCCCACCCCGAGGTCGCGGCCTACATCAAGTCGCTCGGCATGACCTCGGTGGAGCTGCTGCCCGTCCACAGCTTCGTGACCGACGAGTTCCTGAGCGACCGCAAGCTGACGAACTTTTGGGGGTACAACTCGATCGGGTTCTTCGCCCCCGATCACCGCTACGCCATCGACCCGCGCGCCGCGGTGCAGGAATTCAAGGAGATGGTGGCGAGCCTTCACCGGGCCGGGCTCGAGGTGATCCTCGACGTCGTGTTCAACCACACCGCCGAAGGCAACGAGAAGGGCGCGACCCTCTCCTTCAAGGGGATCGACAACGCCTCCTACTACTGGCTGCAGCCCGACAACAAGCGCTTCTACAACAACGACAGCGGCACCGGGAACACCTTCAACATCGCCCACCCGCAGGTGACGCGGATGGTCACCGACTCGCTGCGCTACTGGGTGCAGGAGATGCATGTCGACGGCTTCCGGTTCGACCTCGGCACCGTGCTCGGCCGCGGACCCGCCGGCTTCGACAAGAACAGCGCCATCCTCCAGCACTGCGCGCTCGACCCCATCCTTAATTCCGTGAAGCTGATCGCCGAGCCCTGGGACATCGGGCCGGGCGGCTACCAGGTCGGCAACTTCCCCCCCGGCTGGGCCGAGTGGAACGACAAGTTCCGCGATACCACCCGCAACTTCTGGAAAGGCTCGGCGGCGCTCACCGACTTCGTGCCGCGCCTCTGCGCTTCGGCCGACCTGTTCAACCACGACGGCCGGCGTCCCTGGGCGTCGGTCAACTTCGTCGCCGCCCACGACGGGTTCACGATCAACGACCTCGTCAGCTACAACGAGAAGCACAACGACGACAACGGCGAGGGCAACAGGGACGGCAACTCCAACAACGAGAGCTGGAACTGCGGCGTCGAAGGGCCAACGGACGACGTCGCGATCAACCGGCTGCGCGAGCGCCAGATCCGCAACTTCCTGAGCACGCTGATGCTGTCCCAGGGCACCCCCATGCTGCTGGCCGGCGACGAGTTCGGCCGCACGCAGAACGGCAACAACAACGCTTATTGCCAGGACAGCGCCATCAGCTGGCTGAACTGGAGCATCGAGGAGAAGGGCCAGACCCTGATCCGATTCGTGAAGAAGCTGACCTGGATCCGCCAGGAATACCCGATGCTCCACTACACGCGCTTCCTGAACGGCGAGCTCAAGGAGAACATCGAGACCCGCGACGTGAGCTGGATCACCCCCGAGGGCAAGGAGTTCGTGCAGGAGGACTGGGAGCATCCGGAAAACAAGATCTTCGGGATGCTGCTCGACATCCGCGGCTATGCGACAGAGATCACCACCGAGCGCAAGAACTCGCCGCTGCTGCTGCTGTTCAACGCCCACCACGAGGACTTCCCGTTCACGCTGCCGGACCATGTGGGCGGCACGAGCTGGGTGCGCATGATCGATACGGACAAGCCGGACGAGGACGACCTGCGCGATCTCGCCTCCGGGTCGGACGTCACGCTGGTCGCGCGCTCCTTCCAGCTTCTGCGCCTGTCGCTTACCGACGCCTGATCGGCGCCATGACGCCGCGCGCCACCTACCGCCTCCAGTTCCACAAGGGCTTCACTTTCGACGATGCGGCGGCGATCGCGCCGTATCTGGCGAGGCTCGGCGTCAGCCATCTCTACGCCTCGCCCTTCTTCAAGGCGCATCCCGGCAGCACCCACGGCTACGATGTCGTGGATTACGGGACCCTGAACCCGGAGCTCGGCGGGGATGCCGCCTTCGGCCGGCTCGCCGAGGCGCTGAAGGCGAACGGCCTCAAGCTGCTGCTCGACGTCGTGCCCAACCACATGGGCGTCGGGGGCGCCGACAACGTGTTCTGGCTCGACCTCCTGGAGTGGGGCGAGGAGGCCGATCACGCCGGCTGGTTCGACGTCGATTGGGCGACCGACCGCAGCGATCTCCGGCACAAGGTGCTGGTGCCGGTGCTCGGCGACCAGTACGGCGCCGTGCTGGAGGCGGGCGACCTTGTCCTCCGCTTCGATGCGGAGGAGGGTGCCTTCGCGGTCTGGGCGCACGGAAGCCACAAGCTCCCGGTCTGCCCGCTGCACTACGAGACCATCCTGGGGCGCGGCCATCGCGTCCTCGCCGATCTCGGCGACGGCTTCGCCGACCTCATGCACTGGCGCCCGCAGATCATGCGGCGCACCCGCGACCTCAAGGCCGCGCTGGCCGCCGCCGCGCGGGCGCCGGAGCTCGCGGCCGCCGTGGCGGGACGCGTCGCGGCCCTCAACGGCCAGCCCGGGCGCTTTTCGAGCTGGCAGGGGCTGGCGGCGCTGATCAAGCGGCAGAACTGGAAGCCGGCGCACTTCCTGGTGGCGGCGGACGACATCAACTACCGGCGCTTCTTCAACATCGCGACCCTCGCCGGCCTGCGCATGGAACTGCCGGCCGTGTTCGACCATGCGCACGGCCTCGTCTTCTCCCTGATGGCCGATGGGCTTCTCGACGGCCTGCGCATCGACCACATCGACGGCCTCTACGATCCCCGCGCCTATCTCGAGCGCCTCCGCAGCCACGCGCCCCAGAAGGACTTCTATCTCGTGGTCGAGAAGATCCTCGGGCCGGACGAGCCGCTGCACGCGCAATGGCCGGTCGAGGGCACCACCGGCTACGACTTCACGAACCTGCTCACGAGCCTCTTCGTCAACCCGGCCAGCGAGGCGGCGTTCTCCCGGCTTTATGCGACAGCGACAGGCGAGACCGAGAGCTTCGAGGCGATCATCTTCGCAAGCAAGCTGCAGATCATCGACGACGAGATGTCGAGCGAATTGCATCGTCTGGCGCGGGCCGCGATCCGCGTCGCCCGCGAGGACCCGCACACGGCGGACTTCACGCTCACGGTGCTCCAGCGCGCGCTGCGGCTGCTGGTCGCGAGCTTTCCGGTCTACCGCACCTATGTCGACGGCCGGCATGCCCCGACTGCGACCGACCGGCAGGACATCGACCGGGCGATCGCCTCGGCCGGCTCCATCGACCGGGCGATCGACGCGAGCGTCTTCGGCTTCCTGCGCCGCCTGCTGACCGGCGATCTCGCCGACGAGGCGGAGGGCGCCTACCGCCGCGCGGACGTCTACCGCTGCGTCATGAAGATGCAGCAATATTGCGGGCCGGTGATGGCCAAGGGCGTCGAGGACACGGCCTTCTACCGCTACTACCGCTTCGTGGCGCTGAACGAGGTCGGCGGCTCGCCCGACCGCTTCGGCATCCCGGTCGCCCATTTCCACGA
>CAXUMV010000207.1:0-3091 GCA_964252065.1 uncultured Lichenihabitans sp. | reverse complement strand
ACCGGGTCCGGGCGGAGCGCTGGCCCGCCTCGATGCTCGCGACCTCCACCCACGACACCAAGCGCGGGGAGGACACACGCGCCCGGCTCGCGGCGCTCTCCATCATGCCCGCCGCCTGGGAGCAGCGGGTCCGGGCGTGGAGCGACATGCTGCAGCTCGCGACCGCCTCGCCGGCCCGTCCCGACCGCAACGACCGCTACCTCCTGTTCCAGCTTCTGGTGGGCACCTGGCCGGTGGCCTTCGCGGGTTCCGCGCCGCTCGATCCCGAGGCGCGCGGCGACTACGTCGAGCGGCTCAAGGCCGTGATGGTGAAGTCCATGCGCGAAGCCAAGCGCCATTCGTCCTGGACCACCCCGGACGAGCCCTACGAGGCCGCCATGGCAAGGCTGATCGAGGCGGCCCTCACGGGTCCCGCCTCGCAGCGTTTCCTCGAGGAGTTCCGTCCCTTCGCCGACGAGGTCGCGGCGCGCGGGGCGCGCAACAGCTTCGCCCAGACGGTCCTAAAGCTGACCGTCCCCGGCATGCCCGACATCTACCAGGGCGCCGAGGGCTGGGATCTGACCATGGTCGACCCGGACAACCGCCGGCCGATCGACTATCGGGTGCGCGAGGCGGTTCTCGACCGGCTTCTCGAGGACCCTGCGACGACGGTCGCCGATCTCTGGGCGGACTGGCGCGACGGCGCCTTCAAGCTCGCGCTGACCCACCGGCTCCTCGCGCTGCGCCGGCGGGAGCCGGACCTGTTCGCCCGCGGCGGCTACCATTCCGTTCCGGTCGAAGGGTCCGCGGGGGAGAGCGTCTGCGTCTTCGCGCGGACCGCGCCGGGCTTGAGCCTGCTGGTCGTGGCGCAGCGCTTCCCCGACGACGCGGACCTCGCGTCCATGCAAGTCGCGTTGCCGGACGGATTGATCGGCCGGTCTGCGGTCAGCGTCCTGACCGGGGCGACGATGACGCTGGCGGCGGACGTCCCGTGGAGCAGCCTGTCGGAGGGCTTGCCGGCTTCCGTGTGGTTGGTCGCTCAGGACGCCTGACGCGCCCCTGCCGGCCCGCCGTCGCGAGGCGCGCCAGCGCCGTGGCGATCCATCCGGTGCGGCTGCCCGAGACATGGATCGCGTCACTACGCTTGAGAAGACGACACGGGCGTTCGACACTGGTTCTCCTTAACGCAGCGCGGTATCGGCCCGCCGGCGGAACGGCCAGTCGGTGACCTGCGCGCAGAATAGGGCCCACCAGACGACGACCGGCTGCGCCGCAAGCCGCGGGCCATGGTACCACCAGGAGCTCGGCAGCTGAGGGAGGTCGATGCCTTCCAGGGCATGCTTGATGTTGGCCGGAAACACGCACACGGCGTAGAGCGCCAGCATCACGCCCGCCCACCATCGCCAGCGCCGGGTCATGAGGCCGAGGGCTCCGGCGATCTCGCACAGGCCCGTCGCGAGGATCACGGCGTGGGGCGCGGGCACCCAGTCCGGCACGATCGGCAGGAAGGCCGGCGCCTCGAGAAGGTGGAAGACCCCCGCCGCGAGATAGAACCCCGCCATGATCCACCGCATTACCGTCCGCGCCATGTGATCGGGCCTTTCCGCTCGGCGACGCGGCCATTCGCATCAGGCTCGACACGGCGCAGACCCGAAGGGTTCTAAACTGCGGGCCCGTCCTCTATATAGCTGATCCCGACGCCTGCAGGGCGCCTTCGATCCCCCGTCTGAATGTCGCCCGATCAGCCCTCCTTCAAACCGCCTGTCGACGAGCCGGCGCCCAGGATTCGCGCCCGCGCCAACCTTTTCTCGACCCTGCGCAATCTCTGGCCCTACATCTGGCCGGCGAGCCGTCCCGACCTCAAGCATCGCATCTACGTCGCGCTCGTCATGCTGGTCGTCGCCAAAGCGGTCAACATCACCGTGCCCTACGCCTTCAAGTGGGCGACGGACGCGGTGGCCGGGCACCAGGACGTGGCCGCGGGGTTCCTGCCGCCGATCCTGACGGGCGCCGTCGCGCTGACGGTCGCCTATGGGGCGCTGCGCATCGTCATGGCGTTCATCACGCAGGCGCGCGACGCCCTCTTCGCGGCGGTGGCGATGCACGCCGTGCGGCGCCTTGCCACCGACGTGTTCGTCCACCTGCATGGGCTGTCGCTGCGCTACCACCTCGAGCGCAAGACGGGCGGGCTCACCCGCGTGCTCGAGCGTGGCCGATCCGCCATCGAGACGATCGTGCGCATGGCCATGCTGACCGGCGTGCCGACCATCGTCGAGTTCGCGATGATCCTGGCGGTGTTCCTGTTCCAGTTCAACTGGCGCTACGCGGCCGCCGTCACCGTCATGATCGTCCTCTACATGGCCTTCACAACGCTTGCGACCAACTGGCGGATCGCCATCCGCAAGTCGATGAACGAGAGCGACCAGGACGCCAACACCAAGGCGATCGACAGCCTCCTCAACTTCGAGACGGTCAAGTATTTCGGCGCCGAGGAGCGCGAGGCGCAACGCTACGACCGCTCCATGGCGCGCTACGAGAAGCTCAGCATCCGGACCTATACGTCCCTGGCCTTCCTGAACGCCGGCCAGGCCGTGATCTTCAGCGCCGGGCTCGCGGTCATCATGGTGATGTGCATCCAGGGCATCAGGGCCGGCCGCAACACGGTCGGCGACTTCGTCCTGGTCAATGCCATGATGATCCAGCTCTACCAGCCGCTCAACTTCATGGGCCTCGTGTACCGGGAGGTGAAACAGGCGATCATCGACATCGAGCTGATGTTCGACATCCTGGACCAGGCCCCGGAAGTGAAGGACCGGCCGAACGCCAAACCGCTTCGGGTTACCGAGGGGCGGGTGCGTTTCGACAACGTGGTGTTCGGCTACGACCCGAACCGCACCATCCTGCGGGGCGTCAGCTTCGAGGTGCCGCCGGGCCAGACGATCGCGGTGGTGGGGCCCTCGGGCGCCGGCAAGTCGACCCTGTCGCGGCTGCTGTTCCGCTTCTACGAACCCCAGGGCGGCCGCATCACGATCGATGGCCAGGACATCCTCGACGTCACGCAGGTCTCGCTGCGCGACGCGATCGGCATGGTGCCGCAGGACACGGTGCTGTT
>CAXUMV010000206.1:0-6713 GCA_964252065.1 uncultured Lichenihabitans sp. | reverse complement strand
CCCAAGGTCAAATCGCTGGTCTATGTCGCGGCGCTGCAGCCCGACGTGGGCGAGAGCGTCGGCAAGCTCGCCGGCAGCATGCCGGCGCCGAGCAACGACATCAAGAAGACGGACGACGGCCAGTTCCTGTATTTGGACCCGGCGAACTTCATCAAGGATTTCTGCGCCGACGTGCCGGCCGCCGAGGCCGAGTTCATGCGCGCCTCGCAGATGCCGGTCTCGGTCGCGTCCTTCTCCGCTCCGGCCAAGGTCTCGGCCTGGCACGCCAAGCCGAGCTTCGCCATCGTGGCCACCAAGGACGGCATTCTGTCGACCGAGCTGCAGCGCTTCATGGCCAAGCGGGCGGGCAGCACCGTGACCGAGATCGCCTCGAGCCACGTCGCGTTCATCTCCCACCCGAAAGAGACCGCGACGGTCATCGAGACGGCGGCCAAGGCCGGCGAGTAGGGCCTGCCTCGGGCCGCTCCGGGACAAGCACAGCGCTGAACCTCACCGAGTCCGTCAGCGCCGTTGCGATCCAGGCCACGGTGCGGATGCCCGACGATGGATCGCTTCGCTGCACTCGCGAAGACGACATCGGCGATCGAGACCGGCTTGCTTCCAGGCCGCTTGGTTTGCCGGCCACGGCCTCATCCGTCCTGCGGGGGCGGGTAGATGTGCTCGGCGCCCTGGTAATCGGTGACGTCGTGCGCGCCGTCGAGACGCGGCCGCAGCGTCGCGGCCGGCACCTTGCCGTGGCCGCCGGGCAGGTCGACCACGTAGGTCGGCTGGCATAGCCCCGAGAGGCGGCCGCGCAGCGCTGCGACCAGCGCCTGGCCCTCCGCGAGGCTCACTCGGAAATGGCTCGTGCCCGGGGCGAGGTCGCCGTGATGCAGGTAGTAGGGCTTGACGCGCGCCTCGACGAAGGCGCGCATCAGGGCGCCGAGCGTCTCGACGTCGTCGTTGATGCCGCGCAGCAGCACCGTCTGGCTGACGAGCGGGATGCCGGCCGCGCCGAGGCGTCCGCAGGCGTCCCGCGCCGCCGCGGTCAACTCGCGCGGGTGGTTGGCATGCAGCGCGACGTAGACCGTCCGGGTGAAGCGCTGCAGAGCCGCCACCAGCGCGGGCGTGACCCGGCCCGGGTCTGCGACCGGCACGCGCGTATGTAGCCGGACCACCTTGACGTGCGGCATGGCGGCCAGCCGCGCCATGACGGCCTCGAGCCGCCGCGGCGCCAGCATCATGGGATCGCCGCCGGTGAGGATCACCTCCCACACGGCCGGCGTTTCGGCGATGTAGCCGAGCGCGCTGTCGACCGCGGCCGGCGGCAGCATCGCCTCGACCCCCGGGCCTACCACCTCCCGCCGGAAGCAGAACCGGCAATAGACCGGGCACACGAGCAGGAGCTTCAGCAGCACGCGGTCGGGATAGCGATGGACGATGCCGGGCACCGGGCTGTGCGCCGCATCGCCGATCGGGTCGGCCCGCTCGTCGGGGCGGGTCAGGGCTTCGGCGAGACTGGGCACCACCTGGCGGGCGATGGGATCGTCGGGATCGTCGTGGTCGATGAGGGCGAGAAACGCCGGCGGCACCGCCACGGCGTAGCGCGCCGCGATCGGCTCGAGGGCGGCGACGGACTCTGCGGGAAGGAGGCCCGCGGCCGCCAGGGCCGCCGGATGCCGCAGCGTGTCGCGCGTCACGGCAGCGGGGTCCACAGCACCTGGTCGATGCGGGTCGCGCCGGCAGCCAGCATCGCGAGCCGGTCGAAGCCGAGCGCGATGCCGCTCGCCTGCGGCATGACGGCGAGCGCGGCGAGGAAGTCCTCGTCGATGGGGTAGCGGCTGCCGTAGCGCCGCGCTCGCTCCGCCATCTGCGCCTCGAACCGGCGGCGCTGTTCGATGGGGTCGGTGAGCTCGCCGAACCCGTTGGCGAGCTCGACGCCGCAGACATAGAGCTCGAACCGCTCGGCGCAGCGCCCGTCGTCGGGGCAGGGGCGGGCAAGCGCGGCCTCAACGCTCGGGTAGCGGTCCAGAAACGTCGGGCGCCCGATCCCGAGCCGGGGCTCGACCCGCTCGACCAGGATGCGGCTGAAGATGTCCGACCAGTCGTCGTCGGCCGCCGTGACGACCCCGCTTTCGCGCGCGGCTGCGGCGAGCGCCGGCCCGTCGGGCAGCCCGTCCGGCAGCGTCGCCATGAGATCCACGCCGGAATAGCGGGTGAAGGCCTCCGCCACCGAGAGCCGTTCGGCCGTGGCGCGCGGATCGGCCTGCCGGCCCCGCCAGCTCCACCGGACCGATCCCGTCACGTCCGCCGCCATCCGCAGCAGCGCGGCGCAATCCTCCATCAGGCGATCGTAGCGGTCCTCGGCGCGGTACCATTCGAGCATGGTGAACTCGGGGTGATGCAGGGGCCCGCGCTCGCGGTCCCGGAACACCCGCGCCAGCGTGAAGAGCCGTGGCTCCCCGGCCGCCAGCAGCTTCTTCATCGCGAACTCGGGCGAGGTGTGGAGGTGCATGGGTCGGGCGGTACCGGCCGTGTCCTTCACGGTCGTCGCCAGCGCATGGAGATGCGTCTCGTTGCCGGGCGAGACCTGCAGCTGGGCGGTCTCGACCTCTGTGAAATCGTGACCCGCGAACCAGGCGCGCGTCGTCGCGGTCAGCCGGTTCCGCTGCAGCAGGAACGGCCGCCGGTCGGCATGGACCGCCGGGTCCCACCAGGGGGAGGCGGGCGTCATCGCCGGGTCGTTCGCACGCCCGTCCGGGCGCTGCCGCCACGCTGGCCAGGCACGAGAAAATCGCTATGGTGCGGCCGCCGGACGCCGCCCGTCCCCTGCCTTAAGGACCTTTTTCCGTGAGAGTCATCGCCAGTTCGCTCCGCAAGGGCAACGTCGTCGAGAAGGACAACCAGCTCTACATCGTCCTGACGGCGGAAAGCTTCCACCCGGGCAAGGGCACCCCGACGACGCAGATCGACATGCGCCGCATCAGCGACGGCGTGAAGGTGACCGACCGCTACAAGACCACCGAGCAGGTCGAGCGGGCGTTCGTCGAGGACCGCGACTTCAGCTTCCTCTACGAGGACGCCGACGGCTACACCTTCATGAACTCGGAGAACTACGACCAGGTGATCGTCCCCAAGGACATCATGGGCGACCAGGCCCAGTACCTTCAGGAAGGCATGAAGGTGATGCTGAGCATGTTCAACGAGGCGCCGGTCGCCATCCAGCTGCCGGCCCGCGTGACGCTCGAGATCGTCGAGACCGAGCCGGTGGTGAAGGGCCAGACGGCGTCCTCCTCCTACAAGCCCGCCAAGCTCGCCAATGGCGGGCGCACCATGGTGCCCCCGCACGTGCAGGCCGGCACGCGGGTGATCGTCCTCACCGAGGACGGATCCTACGTCGAGCGCGCCAAGGATTGATCAGCCCTCCGTCAGGGTGAAGGGCCCGACCTCGGCCCACACGCAGTCCTGCGGCGAGCCGTCCTCGTACATGAAGCCCAGCAGCGCCACCGCCGTGCCGAGGCTGGCGACGGGCATGTGCCACACGCCCGGCCGGTAGCTGAACCCGACCGAGCGGGCCAAAAACCCCTGCAGCGTGGCCGGGTCGGGCTGCCCGTCGGGACCCGCGAGGGCGACCGCGACGACGATCGTCGCAGGCTCCAGGGGCACGAAGCTCTGGCTCGAGAAGGGATGGCTCTCCATTCGGTGAAAGCCGTGCGGCAGGCTGATGAGGCCGGACCGGGCGAAGAACAGGTTGGGCCGGGCTGACGCTCGGCGGTTGTCCAGCCGCGCGATGTGGTCGATCCGCCCCTCGATCGCCTCGGGCGCGGCGAAGACCTCCCCAAAGGTCGCAAAGGCGGCGGGGGTCAGGGGAGCGAGGGACAGTGGCGGCATCACGCCCCGGGGTCTCGCACGCTCGTCCAGTCACCGCAAGCCGTCCCATTTAGCCCCTTCTCCCGCCTGCGGGAGAAGGGGCCCGACAGGGCGGATGAGGGGACGCGGGCCTGAGGATCCCCTCATCCGGCCTGTCGGCCACCTTCTCCCGCGGCGCGGGAGAAGGGCATCATCCTCGCGGTCTTTACCAATCGTTAACCATCGCTCCGGTACGCGGCTCCCGGACGGAGGCGGTGGATGGGGCGATCGGTCCGGCAGGAGGAGCGCAACGAACGGGCGCGGGCGCGGCTGCTCGGCGCGGTGCCCGACCTGTTTCCGCGTCCGGTTCTCATCCATGCGCTGGCCCGGCGCTGGGTCCCGCCGCTGCCCCGTCTGGCCGTCGAGAGCTACTGGACGGCCCATCCGGTGCGGGCGGATCGCTTGTGCCGCGCCCTCGCCGCCGCGACGGGGCATCCTCCCGGATGGACGTGGCTGGCGTCCCGCTTCCCCGGGGACGGGGCGCTACGCGGCATGCGGTCCCCGCCCGCCCCGTTCCGGGAGGCCGGCTTCCACCGCGGGCCGGGATCGTGCTGCGTCTGCGGCCAGCCGGTCTACCGGTTCGGCTGGCACCGCGACCTCTGGGGCGAGGGCCGGCCGAACCGGCGTGCCGCCTGGCACGCATGCTGCGTCGCCGCCTGGAAACTCTGGATGAACCCCATCGCGCACGGGCCGCTGATCCGCCGCCTCGGGCGCCGCCGCTGCGGCGTCACGGGGGAGCGGCTTCTGCGGAACGCCGAGATCGACCATCGCGTGCCGCTCGTCACGGCCTGGCGCGAACATCGCGACGCGCCCTGGCCGGCCCTCCTGCGCTTTTGGGGCATCCCCAACCTGCAGGCCGTGAACCAGGATGCACACCGGGCGAAATCGGCGCGCGAAGCCGTTCAGCGTGCGAGGAGCCGTAAGCCGGCCGCCTCGCATGCGCCGTCGGCGTGATGCCGTGCGATTTAGGCCAGGATGGGACGCCCGATGGTGAAGGCCCGGTCCGCCCCGATGCGACCTGGGATCAGCCCGCCTTCTTGCCGCGGCCGGGTGCCTTGGCTGGGACGGGGGTCCCGGCTGCCGGCTTGTCCTTGGACTTGGCGGCAGGCTTGGCCGGGATCGGCTCGGCGGGCGCCGCGGCGCCCTTCTTCGCCGTCTTCGGCTTGGCCGCGGCGGGGCTGCCGCCGATGCTGCGGCGCAGGGCTTCCATGAGATCGACGACGTTGCTGGCGGCCGGCGCCGCCGCGCTCTCGGCCGGCGTGCCGGTCTGCTTGGACTGCACCAGCGCCACGAGGGCGTCCTCGTAGCGGTCCTTGAAGGCCTTGGGCTCGAAATGCCCGGCCTTGCGGTCGATGATGAGGTGGGCGAGGTCCTTCATCTCGTCCGGCAGCTTCACCTCGGGGATCGTGTCGAAGTAGCTGTCCTCGTCGCGCACCTCATAGTCGTAGCGCAGCACCGTGCCGAGTAGGCCGCGCTTGAGCGGCTCCAGCATCACGATCCGCTCCCGGCGGGAGATCACCAGCCGTCCAATGCCGACCATGCCGGCGTCCCGCATCGCTTCCCGGATCACCGCGAAGGCCTCCTGGGCGACCTTGTCGTTCGGGGCGATGTAGTAGGGCGCCTCGAGATAGCGCGGATCGATCTCCGTGCGCGGCACGAACTTCTCGATGTCGATGGCGTTCGAGCTCTCGATGCGGACGGCGTCCAGCTCCTCGCTCTCGACGAAAACATACTGGTCGCGGGCGACCGCGTAGCCCTTGACCTGGTCGGCGGGTCCGACCTCCTCGCCGGTGTCGGGATCGACGTAGATCCGCTTGACCTTGTTCCCGGTCTTGCGGTTGATCGTATTGAACGAGACCCGCTCCCGCGTGCTCGAGGCCGGGAACAGCGCGACCGCGCAGCTGACCAGGGACAGTTTCAGGTACCCCTGCCAATTCGCTCTCGGAGCCATGATCGCACCACGCCAAGCCAGGCACCCGATGGAAGGCCCGGGACCGTGGCCCGCGCGTCTCCCATGATGCCCGGCGAGCTTGGGGCGGTGTTCGTTTACGGGCGATTGCAGGGGTGCGGCCGCACCGTTTTATCCGAATCCTTGGTTAAGATCGGCGCTCGACTTGTCCGTAAGGCCCGGGAGGCCGAAACGGTGGTCGTCGGCCATCGCGCCCTCCAGGCCTGCGTTTCGCCGGACGGTAGCCTTCGATTGCCCTTCGAGCCCGGACCCGCGGCGCGGCTGCTGTCCGAGGCCGCCTTCGGCCGTCGCCTCGCCGGCGCGACGGCGTCCCCGGCCGGCGGCCCCTACACGATGGAAGAGGTCGGGCGCCTGGCCGGCCTGCCGGTCGGGACCTGTGCGGCGCTGTCCCTCTTCGACGTCATCGGCGAGGGGCACCAGCGCTTCGGCTACCGCGATCTCAGCGCGGCCCGCCAGGTCGCCGCCCTCATGGCCCAGGATGTCGGCGTGCCGGCGATCATCCGCGCCGCCTGGGCGCTGGACGGCAGGGGCTCGCGCCTGTCCCAAGTGCGGCTCGCCGCGGCGCCCTGGGGCGAGGTGGTGGAAAGCGTCGCCGGCCGCATGGTGCGCCTCGATGGGCAATATGCGCTGGTGCTCGACGAGACCCGGCGCGATGCCGCGGCCTGCTTCGCCGCGGCCGCCGCAAGCGAGCGCGACGGCAACGAGGACGCCGCCGAGCTCTGGTACCGGCGGGCCATCGCGGCCGACCCGGCTGACCCGCTGGCCTGCTTCAATCTCGGCAACGTCCTGGTCTCGCGCGGCCGGCCGGCCGAGGCGGCCATCGCGTTCCAGCAGGCCCTCGCCCGGGATCCCGGCT
>CAXUMV010000205.1:0-6719 GCA_964252065.1 uncultured Lichenihabitans sp. | reverse complement strand
CGAGAAAGGCGGCACGGCCCCGACATGGACCGCGCCCGTCGCCCGGTCGACGATCTTGGTCGACCCCGACAGGAACACCCCCATGGCAAGCACCGAGCCCCGGCCGACCACGACGCCCTCGACCACCTCCGAGCGTGCCCCGATGAAGCAGTCGTCCTCGATGATGGTGGGGTTGGCCTGCAGCGGCTCCAAGACGCCGCCGATGCCGACCCCGCCCGACAGGTGGACGTTCTTGCCGATCTGCGCGCAGGAGCCGACCGTGACCCAGGTGTCGACCATGGTGCCGCTGTCCACATAGGCGCCGAGGTTCACGAAGGAGGGCATCAGGATGACGTTGGGCGCGATGTAGGCGGAGCGGCGGACCACGCAGCCCGGCACGGCCCGGAAGCCCGCCTCGGCGAAGCGGTTCGCGCCCCATCCCTCGAACTTCGAAGGGACCTTGTCGTACCAGGAGGCGCCGCCCGGGCCGCCGGGGATCGTCGCCATGCCGTTCAGCCGGAAGGACAGCAGCACGGCCTTCTTCAGCCACTGGTTGACGGTCCAGCCCTGCGGCCCCGTGGCGCCCGGCGCCTGTTCGGCGACCCGGAGCTCGCCCCGGTCGAGCAGGTCGAGCGCGGTCTCGACCGCCTCGCGGACCGCGCCGCGCGTCGCGGTGCCGATCCCGGCCCGCTCCTCGAACCCGTGCTCGATCGTGCGCTGGAGGTCGCTGAAATCCATGGCGGTATCCTGGCCCGAAACCTGGGGTTTCGTTTCGGACCGCCCGCCGGCGATGTCAACGGCCGGGGCACCGCCGCCAGGGCTTCAAACGCGGATCACCGGTGTGCTCCTTCGCCCCGCTTGCGGGGAGAAGGGCAGATCTCGAATCCGTTCACCTGAATTCGGAGCTCAGGGTTTGCCGGCAGGGGCCGAGCCGTCGCCGAGGGATCGAGCCGCATAGGCATAGGAGAGCGGGACGACCGCCGGCGGCGCCGTCAATGCGGCGGCCGTCCGCCGCCGCGCCGCGCCTCGGTGACGACCAGGGCCAGGATCCTCGCGCGGATGTCCGGGGAGGCAATTGCCCGGAACGCCTTGAGCAGCCGGATGCCTTCGTCGGCGGTCGCCTCGGACCCGTCCGGGTGCGAGGCGTCGTCGCATGCCGTGCCCCTGCACGCGTGCCGTAGTCCCTGCTCGGTCAAAGGATCCGCCTTCGCTGACTCGCGTTGCGAGGGAATATACTCGCCATACGATCAAAGGTTTCCGACGGCGAACGGTCCAAGTGCATTTTGCATGCAATATTCTGTAGAACAGGCTGCGGCGGAGGGGTCGTCCATGCAGCCCGCCGGCGGCGTCCTACATCGCGAGGGCGCCGAGGATGCGTGCCCAGCTCCGCGCGCCCTTCCGGAAGGAGCTGAGGTCGTATTTCTCGTTGGGAGAATGGATGCGGTCGACCATCAGGGCGTCCATCTTGAGGTCCTGCTTGAAGTCGCCGACGATCGGGATCGAGCCGCCGGACCCCGCCAGCACCGGCTCCTTGTCCCATTCCTGCGCGAGCGCGCGGCGCGCCCGATTGAGCACCTCCGAGGCGAAGGGCATCTGGTGGGCCGGGCTCGCCCCGTGCGACAGGAATTCCGCCGTGCAGTCCGCCGGCAGGCGGGCCCGCACGAAGGCCCGGAACGCGTCCGCGATCTTCTGCGGATTCTGCTTGCCGACGAGGCGGAACGACACCTTCGCGCTCGCCTCGGCCGGCAGCACGGTCTTGGAACCCTGGCCCGTGTAGCCGCCCACGATCCCGTTGACGTCGCAGGTCGGCCGGGCCCAGATCTTCTCGAGCACGCTGCGGTCCGGCTCGCCGACCGGCACGGACACCCCGACGTCGCCGAGAAATTCGGCGTCGTCGAAGGACAGCGCCCGCCACTGCTCGGCGACGTCCTCGGGCAGCTCCTCGACGCCCTCGTAGAAGCCCGGCACCGCGACCCGGCCCTCCGCGTCGTGCAGGTCGGCGAGGATGCGGGCGAGGACGTGGATCGGGTTCACCACCGCCCCGCCGAACATGCCGGAGTGGAGGTCGCGGTTGGCGCCGCGGATCGTGACCTCCTCAAGCACGAGGCCGCGCAGCATGGTGGTGATGGCGGGCGTCGTCGCGTCCCACATGCCGGTGTCGCAGACCAGCATGACGTCGGCCTTGAGCTCGGCCTTGTTGGCGGCGAGGAACGCCGGCAGCGAGGGCGACCCGGTCTCCTCCTCGCCCTCGAACAGCACCGAGACGTCGCAGGGCAGGCCCCCGGTCTCGACGAAGGCCCGGCAGGCCTCCACGAAGGTCATGAGCTGGCCCTTGTCGTCGGAGGCGCCGCGCGCGACGATCTGTTCGCCCGCCGGCGTCGTCACGCGCTCGGCCTTGAACGGGTCCGTGGTCCAGAGCGCGCGCGGATCGACGGGCTGGACGTCGTAATGGCCGTAGAACAGCACGTGCGGCACGTCGCGCCGGGCGGCCTTGAGATGGGCGACCACCATGGGCCGCCCCTCGGTCGGGCGGACGGAGGCCGCAAAGCCGAGTTCCGTCAGCTCGCCTGACAGCCAGGCGGCCGCCTTCTCGCAATCGGCGGCATAGCTCGCGTCGGTCGAGATGGAGGGGATGGCCAGCAGGCCGAAGAGCCGCTGCAGGGCGGCCTCGCCATTGGCGTCCAGCTTGCTCAGAACCGTATCGATCGAGGCCATGCCGCATCCGTCATCTGCAATCGCGAGCCGCCGACCCTAGCAGGGTCGGCCCGCCGAGCAAGCCGTGGGATGGGCTCTCATCGCCGGCGCGAGGCTCGTTGAATCGGCAGCTGTGCGTGGCTATTGAAGGCAGCTCACGCCATTCATCCGGACCCCCATGACCTTCGTCGACGCGGTTGCCGCACCCCGCCGCAAGAACGGCCAGATCAAGCTGCACGGCCCCGAGGCCTTCGAGCCCATGCGCAGGGCCGGCCGGCTCACGGCGGACGCCCTCGACATGCTGGTCGACCACGTCGTGCCGGGCGTGGCGACCAACGCGCTCGACAAGCTGGTCTTCGAGTTCGCCATGGATCACGGCGCCTATCCGGCGACGCTCGACTACCGCGGGTTCCGCAAGTCGACCTGCACCTCGATCAACCATGTGGTCTGCCACGGCATCCCGGACGACAAGCTGCTGCGCGAGGGGGACATCCTCAACATCGACGTGACGCTGGTGGTGGATGGCTGGCACGGGGATTCCTCCCGCATGTACGGCGTGGGGGCCCTGCCGCGGAAGGCCGAGCGGCTCGTCGAGGTCACCTACGAGGCCCTGATGCGCGGCATCGCGACCATCAGGCCGGGCAGCACGACCGGCGACATCGGCCATGCGATCCAGAGCTACGCCGAGGGGGAGCGGTGCTCGATCGTGCGGGAGTTCTGCGGCCATGGCCTCGGCCGCCTGTTCCACGACGAGCCCAACATCCTCCACTACGGCCGGCCCGGCGAGGGCGTGATCCTGAAGCCCGGCATGTTCTTCACCGTCGAGCCGATGATCAACCTCGGCAAGGCGAGCGTCAAAGTGTTGTCGGACGGCTGGACGGCGGTCACGCGCGACAGGTCGCTGTCGGCGCAGTTCGAGCACACCGTGGCGGTGAACGAGACCGGGGTCGAGATCTTCACCCTCTCGGCCGAGGAGCGCCGCCGGTCGTCCGATGGCTGAGGAGGCCCACTATCTCGGCCACCGCGCGCGGCTGCGGCAGCGCTTCGAGGAGGGCGCGGGGGAGGGCATGGCGGACTACGAGTTCCTGGAGCTCGTGCTGTTCCGGGCGCTGCCCCGCCGCGACGTCAAGCCCATCGCCAAGGCGCTGATCGCCCGCTTCGGCACCTTCGCCGAGGTGCTGGCCGCCCGGCCCGAGCGCCTGGCGGAGGTCGAGGGGGTCGGGGCGGCGGTGATCCACGACTTCAAGGTCATTCACGCCGCAGCGGTCCGGCTCACCCGCGGCGCCGTGCGCCAGCGCAAGACGCTCACCTCGTTCCGCGAGGTGCTCGACTACTGCCGCGCCGCCATGGCGTTCGCCGACCGCGAGGAGTTCCGCATCCTGTTCCTCGACAAGCGCAACGCGCTGATCACGGACGAGGTGCAGGGCGTGGGCACGGTGGACCACACGCCCGTCTATGCGCGGGAGGTCGTGCGGCGGGCGCTGGAGCTCGGTGCCACGGCGCTGGTGCTGGTCCATAACCACCCCTCGGGCGATCCCTCCCCCTCGACCGCCGATGTCCGGCTGACGCAGGAGCTGGTCGCCATCGCAAGGCCGCTCGGCATCCTGGTGCAGGACCACCTGATCGTCGGCCGGGACGGCCATGTGAGCCTGCGGGCGCAGAACTTCATCTGAGGCGTTGCCCTGAGGCCCGTGCTCCTGTATGAGCGCGCTTTCCAGCTTTTCGGTCCCGATGACGTGCCGGGAGCGCTCGCGCGCCCCGGTCCTGTCGGGCCCGGACCTCAAGGACCCGAGTCATGAAGGCCGACACGCATCCCAACTACCACTTCATCAAGGTGGTGATGACCGACGGGACCACCTTCACGACGCGCTCGACGCTGGGCAGCGACGGGGACACCCTCAACCTCGACATCGACCCCCTGACGCACCCGGCCTGGACCGGCGGCAGCCAGCAGCTGCTCGACCGCGGCGGCCGCCTGTCGCGGTTCAACTCCCGCTTCTCGGGCATCTCCTTCGCCAAGAAGTAAGGCCCGTCCGTCGGGCATGTCGCTGAGGGAGAGCGAACCCTTCCCGATTAGCCCCTTCGCCCCGCGACAAGCGGGGGAGAAGGTGCCCGACAGGGCGGATGAGGGGGACTAACCGACCGAGGATCACCTCATCCGGCCTGTCGGCCACCTTCTCCCGCGGGGCGGGAGAAGGGCATGGGCCGGTGTGGGCTCAGCCGACGCCGTAGGCTTTGCGGAGGCGGTCGTGCTGCTCGGCGAGGGCCGCGGGTGGGGCCGGCGGTTCGCCGTCGGCCTTGGTGTTGATCATCCGGTCGAGGTGGACGACGCGGCGCTGCAGGCGGAGCGAGCGCTCCGTCAGGCGCTGCAGCGGAAACGGCAGCTGCAGGAACAGCCCATTGGGCGTCGCCCGGCTCTGTGGCGAAAAGCCGGACTTGCGCTGGTCCTGCACGGCCTCGCCCGCCGTGAGCTCGCCATCGGCGACGGCCTTGTGGATGAGGAGCCAGGAGGCGAGCTGCATGAGCCGGGTGGTCAGGCGCATGCTTTCGGCCGCGTAGACGTCGGCGAGGGCCGCCGACAACCCGCGGGCGTCCTCGCGGCCCGCCCCGTCGAGGTAGTTGGCGGCTTCCTCGACCAGCCGCATGCCGTCGGCGAAGAGGCTCTTGAACCGCGTCGCCTCCGCAAGCATCGGCCCGAGCGGGATCGGCGTGCCCGCCCGGTCCGACATGTCAGGCAAGAACGGCATCGACGGCTTCTCCCTCCCGCGCTCCAGGCGCGACGCCATCCCTTGTACCGCTCTTGAGCCCCGGTCTTAAACGTTTACCGGCCGTTAACCTTAACCGTCCCTCTTGCCCTCGATCGCGAGGCGCAAAGCGCCATGGTGATAGCGGTCGCGTGTGCCGCGATGGAGCGTCAAGCTTTCGCTCGCGACGACGGGCCGAATGTCCGGGCAGCGGCTCAGGACCCGACGGTGAGCACCACCTTGCCGACCAGCGTGCCGGCTTCGAGGTGGCTGTGCGCCTCGGCGGCGTCCGCCAGCGGGAACGTCCGGGCGATGACCGGCTTGACGCGGCCCTGTCCCAGCAGCGGCCACACGTTGGTCTCGAGCGCCTGCGCGATGGCCTGCTTCTCGGCGACGGTGCGCGGGCGCAGGGTCGAGCCCGTATGGACGAGCCTCTTCGTGAGCAGGCGCGTGAAGTCGATCTCGACCTTGGCGCCCGTCTGGAACGCGATCTGCACGATCCGGCCGCTCTCGGCCGCCGCCCGGTAGTTGCGCTCGATGTAGGAGCCGCCGACCATGTCGAGGATCACGTGCGCGCCCGCCCCGTCGGTGAAGTGCATCACCGCCTCGACGAAATCCTGGGTCTTGTAGTCGATGGCGAGATCCGCGCCGAGCCGCCGGCAGGCCTCCGCTTTGGCGGCCGAGCCGACGGTCACGATCACCGAGGCCCCGAACGCCTTGCCGAGCATGATGGCGGTCGTCCCGATGCCTGACGAGCCGCCATGGACGAGCAGCGTCTCGCCCTCGCGCAGGCGGCCGTGGCCGAACACGTTGGCCCAGACGGTGAAGAAGGTCTCCGGCAGGGCCGCGGCCTCGACCATGGACAGCCCGGGCGGGACCGGCAGCGTGGTGGCCGCGGGGGTCGCGGCATACTCGGCATAGCCGCCGCCGGGCGTCAGCGCGCACACGGCGTCGCCGATCGCAAAGCGGGTCGCGCCGTCGCCCAACGCCGCCACCGTGCCGGCGACCTCGAGGCCGGGCAGGTCGGACGCCCCCTTGGGCGGCGGGTAGGCGCCCGACCGCTGCATCAGGTCCGGCCGGTTCACGCCCGCGGCCGCCACCTTGATCACCACCTCGCCGGGCCGCGGCACCGGCACCGGCCGCCGCTCGGGCTGCAGCACCTCGGGGCCGCCCGGCCGGGTGATCGCGATGACGCTCATGTCGGCGGGCAGGGGCATGGTGGTCTCCGGGGCGCGTGCTTGCCATCCCAAATAGGGGCCGGTAGAGCAGCGGCGACACCCCCATCCCCGCAAAGGCAGGACC
>CAXUMV010000204.1:1845-6780 GCA_964252065.1 uncultured Lichenihabitans sp. | reverse complement strand
CCCCCGATGTCGAGCGGCAGGGCAAGCGCCCGGTCGGGCGCCTCGACCAGCCCGACCACGGCCGCGACGGTCGCCTCGAAGCCGGCATCGCCCCCCTGCAGGGCGGCGCGCGGGAACCGGTCCTGCAGGTCGCGCAGGAGCGCCCCGGGATCGTCGCCGAGCAGGATGGCGCAGACCCCGCGTTCGGTCGCCGCCACTAGGATCGATCCGAGCGAGCATTCGCCCACCGCGAACCGGATGGCGGCCCCCGCCCCGCCGCCGCGATAGGCCGAGGGGGTCATGCCGAGGCGGAGGGGGGCGGTGTCGTAGAACCGGCTCGGCGCATTGTAGCCCGCCTCGTAGATCGCCGCCGTGACGGTGGCGGAACGCCCGAGCCCCGCCTCCATGCGCCGCGCCCGGTGCGCCGCGGCATAGGCCTTGGGCGTGACGCCCGTGACGGCCCGGAACAGGCGGTGGAAGTGAAACGCGCTGAGACCGGCGGCGGCGGCCAGGGCCGCCAGGGTCGGCGGGGTCTCGGCGCCTTCGATGGTGCGGCACGCCTGCACGACCAGCTCCGCCTGGCGTTCGGCGCGCGGCGGTTCGCTCGGGCGGCACCGCAGGCAGGGGCGGAAGCCCGCGGCCTCGGCGGCGGCGCCATCGGCGTGGAAGGCGATGTTCTCCCGCCGCGCCGGCCGGGCGGCGCAGCTCGGCCGGCAGTACACGCCGGTGGTGCGCACCGCGTACACGAAAACGCCATCGGCCGCCCGATCGCGGCGCCGGACCGCCGCGAGCCTGTCCTGGTCGGAGGAGAACGGCGGGGGCGCTGCTGGGTCGGTGCGAGGAGAAGTCGACATGCTAGGTCCCTCGAGGATGCGAGCCACGAAAAGCCGCCGTCCTTTCCTGCGCCGGCCCCGTGCTGGCTGCATCCCGAAGCTTGCGGTGCAATCCAGTCGGATCGACCCCCGGTCGACGTCGTCGGTCGCTATCGTCCCGGACGGAGCGGCCCGAGGTTCACGATCTGCTCCCCATGGCGCTCGTTCACTCGCCGGTATTCCCGAATGATCCGATCCATCAGGCTGGATGTGGCCCGGCCGATGACGCCATGGTTTGGGGCGTCCCGGTCCGGGAAGAAGCGATGATCATAAGGCAGAAAAGCCCGCCTGCGAACATCGATGAAGAACGGCTTCTGTCCGCCTTGACGCGCAGCCGCCTCGCCCCGGACCGCAATGACGCCGATCGGAGCATGCTCCTCGAACTTGCCTACCTGCGACGAGGTGAACACGCCCACCACCAATCCCTGCCTCGGAACCGACGCGGAGGTTGCCTGTCCGGCCTCACGGGCCGTGAACGCGGCAATCACAACAGCGGCATGGCGGATCGGACCGGGACCATCCGGACGGTCCTCGTAGGGGAACGCGGTCCAGACGAAGTCGCCCGCCTCGAGAGGTATGCGGTCTGGATTCAACGAAACAGGCTGAGACGAGCTTCATAGCGCTCATCGGTTTCGTCAGGATCGCGCTGCATCTCGTAGGCGTCGAGGCTGAAGACGGGAACCGACCGGACGGCACCCTCGAACGCTTCGACGTACTGGGCGTGACGGCGGATCAGCCCTTCCAGCAAGGTCGGCACGTCCACGCTGTCCAGCGCCGCGGTGCGCTGAGCGACCTGGAAGACGTCGCTCGGGATTTCGACCTTGACCGTACCGGTTGACATCGGTGCCTCCAGGAGAAGTCCTCATGCTAGTCCAGCGGGCGGCATCGTGCACCTCATACCGCTGCGCCCTTGCGTCATCGCGCGCGCCGCGTTCTGGATGATCCGCCGCGCTTGCTGACGACGTCGAGAGCACGCGCGTCGGGCTCACACGTCGAGGTTGGCGACGCTCAGCGCGTTCTCCTGGATGAACTCGCGGCGGGGCTCGACGACGTCGCCCATCAGCTTGACGAACATGTCGTCCGCATCGTCGCCTTCCTTGATCTTGACCTGCAGGAGCGAGCGGACGTTGCGGTCGAGCGTGGTCTCCCAGAGCTGCTCGGGGTTCATCTCGCCCAGGCCCTTGTAGCGCTGCATGGCGCTGATGCCCTTGCCGCCCGCCGCCATCACGGCGTCCACGAGCGCGCTCGGGCCCGGGACCTGGCTCGCGTCCCCCTTGCGCAGGAAGGAGGCGGGGGTGGCATAGAGGTCCTGCAGGCTGCCCGCATGCTCGTCCAGCCGGCGCGCTTCGGCGGAGGACAGCAGGCCCGCATCCAGCACCGCGGCCTCGCGCACGCCGCGCACCTGGCGGGTGAACAGGTAGCCGCCGTTCTGCAGCGTCCCGGTCCAGCCGCGCTCGGTCTCGTCGGCGAGCGCATCGAGCCGGCCCGCGATGGTGGTCGCGGTCGCGGCCGCATCGGCGTCGTCGAACCCGTGCAGCGGCCGCAGCCCGCCCGCGATGGCGGCCTGCTCGACCGCGTCCCGGTTGTAGCGGGAATGGAGCTGGGCCAGCACGCTGCGGGCGAGGCGGGCCTCGTCGATGGCGGCGATCAGGTCGCGGGAGGCCCGCTCCTCCCCGCTCGCCAGGCGCAGCACCGCCCCGTCGACCCCGCCGGCGATGAGGTAGTCCTCCCGGGCGCGCTCGTCCTTGAGGTACTGCTCGGACTGGCCCCGCTTCACCTTATAGAGGGGCGGCTGGGCGATGTAGACGTGGCCGCGGTCGATCAGCTCCTTCATCTGGCGGAAGAAGAAGGTGAGCAGCAGCGTGCGGATGTGGGAGCCGTCGACGTCGGCGTCTGTCATGATGATGATCTTGTGGTAGCGCAGCTTGTCGGGGTTGAAGTCGTCCCGGCCGATGCCCGTGCCAAGCGCGGTGATCAGCGTGCCGATCTCCTGGCTGGACAGCATCTTGTCGAAGCGGGCGCGCTCCACGTTCAGGATCTTGCCCCGGAGCGGCAGCACGGCCTGGTATTCGCGGTTGCGGCCCTGCTTGGCCGAGCCGCCGGCCGAGTCGCCCTCGACCAGGAACAGCTCGGCCAGGGCGGGGTCGCGCTCCTGGCAGTCGGCGAGCTTGCCGGGGAGGTTGGCGACGTCGAGCGCGCCCTTGCGGCGGGTGAGCTCGCGGGCCTTGCGGGCGGCCTCGCGCGCGGCCGCCGCCTCGACCACCTTGCCGGCGATCTCCTTGGCGTCGGCAGGGTGCTCCTCCAGCCACTGGTTGAGGCCCTCGTTCATGAGGTTCTCGACCGCCGGCCGTACCTCGGAGGAGACGAGCTTGTCCTTGGTCTGGGAGGAGAACTTCGGGTCCGGCACCTTGACGGACAGCACGCAGGTCAGCCCCTCGCGGCAGTCGTCGCCGGTCACGTCCACCTTCTCGCGCCGGCTGAGGCCCGAGCGGTCGGCGTAGCCCGTGATCTGTCGGGTCAGCGCCCCCCGGAATCCCGCGAGATGCGTGCCGCCGTCGCGCTGGGGAATGTTGTTGGTGAACACCAGCACGTTCTCGTGATAGCTGTCGTTCCACCACAGCGCGCACTCGATCGAGATGCCCTCGCGCTCGCCCCGGACCATCAGGGGCGCGTTGATGAGCGCCGTCTTGGTGCGGTCGAGATAGCGCACGAAGGCCTCGACGCCGCCCTCGTAGTACAGCTCCTCCTGCCGGGGTTCGGCATGGCGGGAGTCGGTCAGCACGATGCGCACGCCCGAGTTCAGGAAGGCGAGCTCGCGCAGCCGGTGCTCGATCGTCCCGTAGTCGAACTCGATCATCGTGAACGTCAGGGGCGAGGGCAGGAACGTCACCTCGGTCCCGCGCTTGGCGGCATCGCCGTCCCGCGGCGCGGGGCCGACGAGCTCGAGCCGGTCCACGGCATCGCCATGGGCGAACTCGATCTTGTGCTCCTTGCCTTCGCGCCAGATGCGCAGCGTGAGCTTGGTCGACAGGGCGTTCACCACCGAGACGCCGACCCCATGCAGGCCGCCGGATACCTTGTAGCTGTTCTGGTCGAACTTCCCGCCCGCATGCAGCTGGGTCATGATGACCTCGGCCGCCGACACGCCCTCCTCCTTGTGGATGTCCACCGGGATGCCGCGGCCGTTGTCCGTGACCGTGCAGGAGCCGTCGACGTTCAGCGTGACGGTGACGAGGTCGGCATGTCCGGCAAGCGCTTCGTCGATGGCGTTGTCGACCACCTCGTAGACCATGTGGTGCAGGCCCGAGCCGTCATCGGTGTCCCCGATATACATGCCGGGCCGCTTGCGCACCGCATCGAGGCCGCGCAGCACCTTGATGGAATCCGCGCCGTAGCTGTCCGGCTGGGGGCCGTCTTCGGCCTCCCCTGTGGGCTCTGTCGCCATTCTGTCCAAAACGCTTTCCACGGGCTCGCCGGAGCCGCCACCCCGGGGCTTGAGACCTCTGAAGCGTCTTATAGACGCTCAGGGGGCGCCATGCAGCCCGAAAGGGGGAATTAGGCGTGGATTATGGCGTTCGCGGGGTCGGGCCCGGCGCCCTTCTCCCCCGGGTCGCGGGAAAAGGGCACAGCGTTGCGGCTCATACGGCCTTGGGCTTGCGGGACTTCTTGGGGGCGATCGCCGCGGAGGTCTTGGCGGCGTCGAGCCGGGCCTTCTTGGCGGCGGCCTTCTTGGGAGGCGCGGTGACGGCCGGCTCCCGATCGGTCGCGGTCAGGTCGTGCTCGCCGGTGTCGGTGAGGCTCGGGGCCTCGCCCTCGTTGTCGATCGCGACCGTCTTCTCTTCGACCGGCTCCTGCGCGCCCGCATCGCGCGGCAGCAACGCCGCCGACGCGCTGTCGTGCAGGGCCACGATCTCCTTGGCCTCGTCCCAATGGGCCTGGTCGCGGCCGTGCGGCCGGCCTTCGGCCTCCCAGAGCTCGTGGGCCTTGGCGGCGATGCGGTCTTGGTCTGTGCTCATCTCAATCTCCCAGGTGTATCGAGGGGCATGTCCTCCGCCTGGCGGCGGATCTCCTCGTCTGTCTCGTC
>CAXUMV010000204.1:0-1835 GCA_964252065.1 uncultured Lichenihabitans sp. | reverse complement strand
GCCGTTTCCTCCGGAAGCGTGGGACGGCCGTTCTCGGCTTCCACCCAGTCCTCGACCGAGGCGTCCTCGGGGGCCGTCCTGGGTTCGGGGTTCGGAAGATCCGGGACGGAGGCCGGATCACCCTGTGTCGGAGCGGCATCGTCCGGGCGGCTGGAGCTGTTCGCGTTGGCGGGTCCGGGCGACATGCGCGTGATCCTGGTTAGGGGCGAAAGATTAAGACAACCCTAACCATGATGGGCGGTTCCCGCCCCGCGACGCTCAGGCCATGTCGGCCGCGGGATCGCTGGCGGTATGGAGCCGGTCCGCCGCCGCCTGGGCGAAGCGGATCAGCAGGGCCCGCCGCGTCGCGCCCGCGAGGCGATGGACCGGCGCCTCGCGCACGATCTCGGCCCCGAAGGCGTCGGCCACGATGAGGCCCGTCTCGGCGGGCACCAGGGCGGCCGGCAGGGCGGGCGGGATAGCGAAGAACAGGTGGTCGCAATGAACGCGGTAGAAGGGCCACTTGGTGTCGGCCCTGAGGTCGGCGACGGAGGACTTGATCTCGACGATGGTCACCGTGCCGTCCGGGCCGAGCGCCACGATGTCGGCCCTGCGGCCGTCGCTCAGCACGAGCTCGGTGACGCTCGCCAGGCGAAGCGCGCGCAGCATCCGGCGCACCCCCTTGGCGACCGCCAGCGCCCCTTCGGACTGCCGGCCGTCCTCCAGCCTCTCGGCGACCGACCTCGCCCCGACCAGCACGCCCGCCGCCTCCATGCCCCTCGCGTGATTCGTGCCTGTTTTGTACCAAGGGGCCGCGGAGACAGGCAACGCCCGGCGCCGCTGCGGCGCTCGCCTTCCTCGGACCGCAATGGCGGCGATCAATCCGTCACGGGGCGAAGCGATCCGGCCATGCAGCTACTTGGCCTGCCGGGCGTTGAACCTCTTTAAGAGCGTGCGCCGTGCCGCCGATGGCGCAAGCCGACGAGGGTCATGGGCGCGGAATCGAGGAGCCATCCCATGCGTCTTCTGCTGGTCGAGGATCATGAGGAAATCTGGGATTTCCTCTCCCGCCGGCTGCGTCGGCGGGGCTACGACGTGAGCCTCGCCCAGGACGGGCAGGAGGGGGTCGACAAGGCCAAGGCCGAGAAGCCGGACGTCGTGCTGCTCGACATGAACCTGCCGGTCATCGACGGCTGGACGGCCGCGCGGCAGATCCGGGAGGAGCCCTCGACCGCCCATATCCCGATCATCGCGCTGACCGCCCATGCCATGGCGGGCGACCGGGAGAAGACGCTGGCGGCCGGCTGCAACGACTACCATCCCAAGCCGATCGACTTCGCGCTGCTGATCGAGCAGATCGAGGCGATCGGCTCGGGCGCGGTGGCGGCCCTGGCGTCCCGCTGAGAAGGGGGCGCGGGCCGCGGCGTCAGCGCTCGTCCGGCACGGCCCAGCAGGCGACCGCCCTGCCCCGCTTCTGCACCAGCGGCGGCCGCTCGACCCGGCAGCGATCGAAGGCGATAGGGCAGCGGGTGTGGAAGACGCAGCCCGCGGGCGGGTTGTAGGGCGAGGGCAGCTCGCCCTTGAGCACGATGCGCGCGCGCCGGCGCGCGGGATCGGCCACCGGGGTCGCCGAGAGCAGGGCCTGCGTGTAGGGGTGCTGGGGCGCCTCGAACAGCGCCTCCCGCGTGCCGATCTCGACCGTATGGCCGAGGTAGATCACCATGACCCGCGTCGCGATGTGCCGCACTACCGAGAGGTCGTGCGAGATGAACACGTAGGCGAGCGCCATCGCGTCCTGCAACTCGGCCAGCAGGTTCAGCACCTGGGCCCGGATCGACACGTCGAGCGCCGAGACG
>CAXUMV010000203.1:3952-6823 GCA_964252065.1 uncultured Lichenihabitans sp. | reverse complement strand
ACGTAGCGCTGGTAGTCCTCGAACTTGGCCTGCGCCGTGGCGTCCGTCTCGTCCACGATCACGGTCAGCAGCGTGTAGATGAAGAGCTTGCGCGGATCGCGGCCGGCCGCGGCGGCCCGGCGGCGGATGTCGGCCACATAGGCCTTGAGGATGGTCTTGGTCGGCGCCGCGACGAACACGCATTCGGCGTGCTCGGCCGCAAAGGCCTTGCCCCGGCTCGAGGCGCCCGCCTGGTAGATCACCACGCTGCGCTGCGGGGAGGGCTCCGACAGGTGATAGCCCGGCACCTCGAAGAAGCGGCCCTTGTGGCCGATCTCGTGCACCTTCTCGGGATGGGCGAAGATGCGGGCCTCCCGGTCGCGCACGACCGCATCCTCCTCCCAGCTTCCCTCCCAGAGCTTGTAGAGCACCTCGAGGTACTCGTCGGCGACGTCGTAGCGGTCGTTGTGGGCGACCTGGGTGGACTGGCCGAGGTTGCGGGCGCCGCTGTCGAGATAGGAGGTGACGATGTTCCAGCCGACCCGCCCCTTGGTGAGGTGGTCGATCGTCGACATGCGCCGGGCGAAGGGATAGGGGTGCTCAAAGGAGATCGAGGCCGTGATCCCGAAGCCGAGATGCTTGGTCACGACCGCCATGGCGGGGACGAGCTGCAGCGGATCGTTGACCGGGATCTGCGCCCCTTGCTGGATCGCGTGATAGGCGCTGCCCTTGTAGACGTCGTAGACGCCCAGCACGTCGGCGATGAAGATGCCGTCGAAGACCCCGCGCTCGAGCGTCTGGGCCAAGCCCGTCCAGTATTCGAGGTCCTTGTACTGCCAGGACTTGTCGCGCGGATGCGCCCAGAGCCCGGGCGACTGGTGGCCCACGCAGTTCATGTCGAACGCGTTCAAGCGAATTCGTCGCGTCACCAAGCCCTCCACCATCATCCCGCGCTGCGCGACGACGCGTGCGCCGCAACAAGGATCGAGCGGCTGCAGAAAAACCGATGTGGAGCTGTTTGTCTACGGAAATAATAGACTAATTACGGTGAGCGCCGAACGAACCGCGTCGCCGCAGGCCCGCGAAGTCAGGCGTCATCGCGGACCACAGGTCTCGACCGCCGGTGTCGTCTTCGCGAGCGTAGCGAAGCGATCCACAGGCGGGCATTCCGACCGGTGCCTGGATCGCCACGGCGCTCCGCGCCTCGTGAAGACGGACCGGGCCGGGTCCGGCTTGGCGCGTGGGGGCCTCGCCCCTCAGGGTCTGTTGGCCAGGACGCCGTCCTCGGCCACGACGCGCCCCCGCTTGATCACGGTGCGGGCCCGAGGCCGATCGAGCACGGCTTCGGCGACCGACGCTGCGGGCACGAGCACGAGGTCGGCCGCATCGCCGGGCGCGAACCCGCAGGCCTCGAGGCCCAGCACGGCCGCGGGCAGCGTCGTCGCCATGGCGAAGGCATGGGCGAGGTCGTCGTTGGTGAAGAAGCCCTGCCGGTAGCCGATCACCGCCGCGCGGTCGAGCATGTCGCCGTCCCCGTAGGGCCACCACGCATCGCGGATGTTGTCGGAGCCTGCGAAGACAGTGACGCCCGCCGCCCGCAGGCGCAGCACGGGCGGCATGGGCCCGGTGCCCGGCGCGTTGGTCATGATGGCCACGCCGGCTTTCGCGAGGGCCTCGGCCGTGCGGCCGAACTCGGCCTCCTCGATCGCGCCGAGCGCGTAGGCATGGCTCACCGCGACCCGGCCATGCAGGCCGGCGGCGCGGGTGCGGGCCGCGATGTCCCTGAGCTCGAAGGCCCCGAGCGGACCGGGGTCGTGCAAATGGATGTCGATCCCCGCGCCGGCCCGCTCCGCGATGCCGAACACGGCCCCGAGGTGGCCGCCGATGTCGCCGTCGATGCCCGCGGGATCGAGGCCGCCCACGAGGTCGGCCCCCGCGCCGAGCGCGGCCGCGAGCAGCGCCGCCGTGCCGGGATCGCGCAGGATGCCGCTCTGCGGGAAGGCGACGACCTGCATGTCGACGAGGTCGCGGCAGCGCGCCTTGAGGCGCAGGACGGCCTCGAGCCCCGACAGCCCGACCTCGGTGTCAATGTCGACGTGGGTCCGCAGCGCGCCCGTGCCGAAGGCGGCGATCTGCTCGACCAGGCGTCCGCCCCGCTCCTCGACCGACAGCGGCAGGGTGGCCCGCAGCGCCTTTTCGGCGCGGATGCGGTCGGCCACCGACGCGCCGGGCCGGTGGGGGATCAGCGGCAGGCCGAGCAGGGTCTTGTCGAGGTGGATGTGCCCTTCGACGAAGGACGGCACCAGGAGACGGCCGGCGCACGGCAGCCTCGCCGCCCCCGGCGGGCCGTCCGAGCCGGCGGTCCGGACGGCGGCGATGCGGCCTTCGGCGAGATCCACGTCCACCCGCCGCCCGTCGGCGAGGAGGGCATCGGCGAGGGTGAGGGCCGCGGACGGTCCGGTCAATCGATCAGCCCGACGCGCCGCGCCGCGACCACCCGGTAGAGGCGGTCGCCGTAGACCTTCTCCTCCTCGCTCGCGGAGAAGACGAGGCTGATGTCGTGCTCGTCGTCCGAGGCGGCCGCGCGCGCCATGATGGCCGGCCAGTCCGGGCAGGGGCGCCGGCGCCATGCCTCGAGCATGTCCGCGGTGGGCAGGTCGGGGAAGCCGATGCTGGGCACCAGCGCCGCCACGGCCTGCCAGAAGCTGCGCAGCAGCAGCGGCTCGGGGCAGACGGCTGAGACGACGCGCACCCAATGGGCGCCCGTGACGGCGTGCAGGGCGGCAAAATCCATCGTCGCGGCGTAGACGGCCAGCGCGGTCGCCGCGACCCGCTGCGGCGTGCCCTCGTCGATCCGGAGCCAGTCGACCACGCCGGCGAAACCGGGGTCCG
>CAXUMV010000203.1:2451-3942 GCA_964252065.1 uncultured Lichenihabitans sp. | reverse complement strand
GCGGCGGCCGCGCGGATCGCGTGCCACAGGTGGGCGTGGACCGGCAGCGCGCGCAGGCCCGGCAGGGCCGCGACCCGCGCCAGCACGACCCCGGGGTCGTCGGTCTCGGGGGCCGCGCCCGTCGCGGGCGGCAGGGGCAGGTAGCAGCAGGCCCAATAGCCGAGCGCTGCGCCGACCTCGGCGGGGTCGGCGCGGAGCACGCCGTAGGCGAGCCGCATCAGGGGGTGCAGGGCGCTGCCCGCGACGCCCGGCGCCAGGGTCGGCAGATAGGCCGACAGGGCGCCCCGAATGCCGAGCCGGGCGACCTCCCCGTCGAAGAAGGCGCGGGCGTCGGCCTCCCGCCTCCGGTCGCCCAGCACCGCGGTCCACCGGTCGCGGCGGAGGGGCTCGACCGGCGCGGGCTCGGGCAGGAGCCCGTTGCGGTCGCGGTAGACGGCAAAAAAGGCCGCCATCCGGTCAGCGTTCGCCCCCATGCGGTCGAGCGCGACCAGGATCATCGGGAGATGGTTGGCCAGCACGTCGGGGAACTCGACGCTGTGGGCCAGCGCCGCCTCCAAAAGATCGGGGAGATCGCCCCTGGAGGAGCGGCGAAGCGGAAGCGAGGAAGCGGCCATGCGACATCCGGGGGTGGTGGACTAAGGAACGGCCGCGCCCGATCCGGGCCGTGGCCGACGCGGGCGGTCCGCTGCCGATGGTCTGAGATACCCGGCCGGGCTTCGGCCGCCAAGGGGTGCCGAGGCCTGCGCCGATCGCAGCGACGGCGGCTTCGCCAAGCCGCCCACGGGGGGCGCCTCCTCGTCCAGCGTCCACCCGACACATTGCGGGCCGTCACGCAACCGTCGACAATACGACACCGGTGTATGCCGTAACGGCATCGTCGAACCATCCAAGTCGTCGACCGCCCGCATGGAGGGAGGCTTCCATCTACAACAGCGTGTATCGGGTCAAGCGGTTTGAAATGGTCGACCGGCTCATCAAGGATTGCATCCGCGATCGGGGGACCTGCCGCATCCTGGACGTCGGGGGCGACGCCTCATACTGGCATCCCTTCAAGGCCCGCCTCGCGGGCCTGCCGATCACCGTGCTGTTGGCCAATCTCAGGACCTCGGAGGTGGAGCTCGACGACCCGCGCTTCAGCTTCGTGCAGGCCAACGCGTGCGACCTGTCCTTCGCGGCGGACCGGTCGTTCGACCTCGCCCATTCGAACTCGGTGATCGAGCATGTCGGCCTGTGGCGCGACATGAAGGCCATGGCGGCCGAGATCAGGCGGGTCGGCGCCTCGTACTACGTTCAGACCCCGTATTTCTGGTTTCCCGGCGAACCGCACGCCCGGATGGTCGGCTACCAGTTCCTGCCGCGTCGTCTCCGGGCGACGTTGCACGGCTTCGGCCGGGTCGGCTTCTACCCGCGGGCGGCGGACCTCGACGAGCGCATGACCTACGCCGAGGACGCGACGTTGCTCGACAAGTCGCAGATGCGCGTGCTGTTCCC
>CAXUMV010000203.1:0-2441 GCA_964252065.1 uncultured Lichenihabitans sp. | reverse complement strand
CTGATCGAGGAGCGCGCCTTCGGCCTGACCAAGTCGCTGGTCATGGTGCGCAACGAGAGCGGTCCTGCGCCGACCGGTCCTTAGCGGACACCGCCCCCGCGACCGATAGGTCGCCAACCCCGTCATCGCGCGCCGAAGGCGTGGCGATCCAGGGAAGGGCCGCATGGGTCCATCCCGGCCGCGCGCCCGGTCGGACCGCTGGATCGCCACGCCTTCGGCTCGCGATGACGATCCCGGAGGCGTCCTGGTTTTCGAACAGACGGTCGGGGATCGCCGTTCATCCTGATCGGCGGCACGCCGGTGTCCGCGCGCCTTTGCTGTTGCGCCCCGCCTGCGCTCTCCTATGATGCGCGGCGAAGAAACGATGGGAAGGGAGCGCTGGTGAGCGCAGTTGCGGTGTCGAGGCCGAGTGACGTCGTCGTGCCCGTTCTGCAGTTGCAGGGCATCGGCAAGGAATTCGGGGCGATCCGCGCCCTGCACGACATCGACCTTGCGATCACGGCCGGCGAGGTCGTGGGACTGATGGGCGACAACGGCGCCGGCAAGTCGACCCTCGTCAAGATCATCGCGGGCAACTTCCACCCCACCCACGGCACCATCCGGTTCGGCGGGCAGGAGCACCGCTTCGACCGGCCGCTCGATGCCCGCAACGCCGGCATCGAGGTCGTCTACCAGGATCTCGCGCTCGCCAACAACGTGAGCGCCGCCTCCAACGTCTTCCTGGGGCGCGAACTCACGCGGCGCGTCGGCCCCTTCTCGTTCCTCGACCACCGCGCCATGAACGCGCGGGCGCTGGAGCTCTTCGGCGAGCTCAAGTCCGAGACGCGGCCGAAGGATCTCGTGAAGTCCATGTCGGGCGGGCAGCGCCAGGCGGTCGCCATCGCCCGCACGCGCCTCGCCAATGCCCGGCTGATCCTGATGGACGAGCCGACGGCCGCGATCTCCGTGCGCCAGGTCGCCGAGGTGCTGGACCTCATCCGGCGGCTGCGCGACCAGGGCGTTGCCGTGATGCTGATCTCGCACCGCATGCCCGACGTGTTCTCGGTCTGCGACCGCGTGGTCGTGCTGCGGCGGGGCGAGAAGCGCGCCGACAAGCCGGTGAGCCGGTCGAGCCCCGAGGAAGTCACGGCGCTGATCACCGGCGCGCTGGAGTCCGCCTGATGACCCAGGTCGCCGGCCCCCTGTCCTTCGGCAATGTCGGTGCCGCCCGCTGGTACAAGCGCGGCGCCATGGGCTCGCAGACCGCCTATGTGGCGATCGCCTTCGTGGTGATTTTCGCCCTCGTGTCGATCTTCGCCAACCACTTCCTGTCCACCAACAACCTGCTGAACACCTCCAAGAACTTCAGCTACATCGCCATCGTGGCGATGGGCTCGACGCTGGTGATCATCACGGGGGGCATCGACCTGTCGGTCGGCTCGGTCATGGCGCTGGTCGCCGTGCTGACCGCGATGCTGATGAAGACCCTGAGCGCCACCGCGCTCGCTGCCATCCCCTATGGCGTGATGACGGCCGCGGTGCTGCTCGGGCTGGGGGCCGCCGCGCTGGTCGGGCTGGTCAACGGGCTGCTGATCGCCAAGGTGCGCCTCTCGCCCTTCGTGACCACCCTCGGCATGCTGTCGATCTGCCGCGGCATCACCTACGTGATCACCCAGGGGCGCGGGCAGGCCCCGGCGGGGCCGAACGTCGACACCTTCTATGCGCTGACCGACGGCCGGGTGCTCGGCATGCCGGTGCCGCTGGTCTACCTGATCGTCATCGCCATCGTCATGGGTGTCGCGCTCCGCCACACGCGCTGGGGGCGCTACGTGTTCGTGCTGGGCGGCAACGAGCAGGCGGCGCAGCTGACCGGCGTCGCGGTCGCCCGCGTCAAGATCTCGGTCTATGTCCTGTGCGCCCTCAGCGCCGGGTTCGCGGGCATCCTCATCGCCGGCTGGCTCGGCTCGGCGCCCGCCAACCTTGCGACCGGCTACGAGCTCAAGATCATCGCCGCCTCCGTGATCGGGGGCGCCGATCTTGCGGGCGGCGTCGGCGGCCCGCTCGGGGCGATCATCGGCTCCGCCCTGATCGAGGTGATCCGCAACGGGCTCGCCCTGTTCGGCGCCGATACCTACTGGGAGCAGGTGTTCGTCGGCTCGATCATCATCATGGCCGTGCTGGTCGACCGCTTGCGGACCCGCGAGGCGGAATAGCGCCGCCCACCTCACCCCGGGGGCGGACGAGGGTCCATCCGCTTCCCGTGCCGAAAGAGACCCGCCGTTGGAGGAACGACCGTGAAGACCTACCTGCTGAGTGCCGTCGCCGCCCTGTCCCTGATGTCGGCCGCCCAGGCCGCCGACCTGCGGTTCGCCCTGATCCCCAAGGGCATGGACAACCCCTACTTCGACCTCTCGCGCGACGGCTGCATGGCGCAGGCTGCCAAGATCGGCGTCACGTGCATC
>CAXUMV010000202.1:2124-6900 GCA_964252065.1 uncultured Lichenihabitans sp. | reverse complement strand
TCGCGGCCAACAACGACGAGATGGCGATCGGCGCGATCCTGGCCCTGAAGCAGGCAGGCGTTGACCCCAAGACGATGTGCATCGGCGGCATCGACGCCACGGCGGACGGGCTGGCCGAGGTCGCCAACGGCAACCTCTACGTGACGGTGTTCCAGAACTCCAAGGGCCAGGGCAAGGGGGCGGTCGACACCGCTCTCGCCTTGATCGCCGGCGAGAAGGTGCCCTCCTTCGTCGACGTCCCCTTCGAGAAGGTCACCAAGGACAACTACAAGAAGTACTCGCAGTAAGCGCGCACCCTTGCCGGTCAATGCCCTTCTCCCGCTCCGCGGGAGAAGGTGGCCGAAGGCCGGATGAGGGGAGTCCTCATCGCCCCAAAATCCCTCATCCGCCTCCCCGCTTGTCGCGGGGCGAAGGTGCTAAACGGGACGCGTTTCGGTAAACCTCAGCGTAGGGTCGCGATGTCTCGGGCTCGAGCCTCGCGACCCTACGCGGCCTTGACGAAATACTTGTCCACGTAGCGCTGGATCTCCTTGCGCATGAAGCGCGAGGACTGCTCCGCCTTGTCCTCCCAGGCGAACACGCAAGCCGTGACGATGCCGTCGAAGCCGGTCTTGGCGAGGCTTTCGAAGAAGATGTCCCACGGCACCTCGCCCTCCCCGATGTTGAGATGCTGGTGCACGCGCGCCTGGCTGCCGGGCGGGTTGACGATGTAGCGCAGGCCGGAGGACGCCTTGTGGTTGAAGGTGTCGGCGATATGGACGTGCGCCAGCACGGGCCCGGCCTCCGCCACCATCCTTGCGACGTCGTCGCCGAAATAGAAGGTGTGCGGCGTGCAGTAGAGGAACTGCACGTTCTTCGAGTTGATCGAGCGGATCATGTCGACCGCGGGCTGCAGCGTCTCGACGAAGTCCTCCGGATGGGGCTCGATGTTGAGCTGGATGCCTTCGCGCTCGAAGATCGGCACGAGCTCGTCCATGCTCTCCCAGAACGCCGCCTCGCAGGTCTCGGTCGTCCCGCCAGCGCAGCATGACGTGGTCGAGGACAGGGTCGGCGAGGCGCCGCGCCCGAACTCCGAGTTCATGGTGTCGACGTCCATCTCGACTGCCACCGCGATGGCGTTCTTCCAGTACCGCATCGCGGCCAGGCGCTCGACGGGATGCGGGCTGGCCCATCGGTACATGGGCAGCAGCGAGGCGATCTTCACGTCGGCCTCGCGCAGCGCGCGCTTGAAGTCGCGCAACCGCTCGGGATAGACGCGCGGGTTGACCCACCAGTCGAGGAAATCCGGCCGCGGCGACAGCTCGATCCAGTCGTAGCCGAGCGCCTTGACGAAGGCCGGCAGTTCAAGGAGCGGCACGTGGCGGTGCATGTTCGGATCGAGCGCGATCTTCATGGCCGGGTATCTCCCTCAGATCGCACCGGCGATCCTCCTTGGCAGTCGCCCAGTATTCGTACTGGACGTTCTGAAATTGTAATTTGGAATTTATGTTCCAAATACCCCGCCGTCAACCGTGAAGCGAGGCTTCAGCGGTCCGTTATTGCGAGGCGCGTCGGCGCCGTGGCCATCCATGGTGAGGAAGCCCGACAGTGGATCGCTACGCTCGCAAAGACGGCATCGGCGTTCGACAGCGGGTTCGTGAACGCAGCGTGGCATCAGCTCCGGTAGAGCGCCGGCTTGTCGCGCAGCGTCACCGAAGCCCAGCCCCCCGAGTTCAGCGCCACGAGGCCTGCATCCGTGACGACCGTCGCGGCATAGCCGTCCCAGCTGCTCGGCCCGGCCACGGTGTCCTTGGCGCTGGCATCGATCCATTCCTGGATCTCGATGTCGTAGGCGCGGATGAACCGTTCGCGCCAGTCCTCCGGCACGCGTCCGCTGAAGCCCCCCTTGGTCTTGACCACGACGGTGTTGCTTTCGGCGATGGTCGCGACGCCGGTCTCGCCGACGATCTCGCCGCGGATGTCGTAGCCGTAGGCGATGTTGACCGAGGTCTCGACCGTCACCACCGCGCCGCCAGCCATGCGGAGCAGCATGAGGAGCGGATCGTTCAAGGCGCCGCCGCGGCTGCTCTGGCGCGGCTTGAGGACCATGGTCTCGGCGACCTCGTCGTCGAGCAGCCAGCGCGCGATGTCGATGTCGTGCACCGCGGTGTCGACGATCGCCATGTCGCTGGTGTAGTGCGAGGGGACGGACGGGTTGCGGTGGCCGCTTGTCATGATCAGCGGGGTGCCGATCTCCCCGCTCGTGATCGTCTGCTTCAGCGCCCGGTAGGCGCCGTCGTAGCGGCGCATGAAGCCGACCTGGACGCGGCGGCGGCCGCCCTTGAGCTCGGCATCGATGATGTTGAGGCAGGCCGCCTCGGTGGTGGCGAGCGGCTTCTCGCAGAATACCTGCTTGCCGGCCTCGATCGCGGCGACGACGTATTCCTCGTGGCTCGGCCCCCAGGAGGCGACCAGCACGGCCTCAACATCCGGGTCCGCGATGAGGGCCAGGCCCGTCGGATGCGCCTTCGCCTTGGCGAGGCCGGCCGCGACATCCCTCGCCCGCGCCGCGTCGGTGTCGGCCACCGCGACCACCTCGGCGCCTGCCAGGACGGTCGACATGCGCCGGATATGGTCCTGGCCGATCATGCCCACCCCGATCACGCCCACCTTGACCGTCATCACCGCGTCTCCCCCGTCGTTCTGTGTCCGGTGCTACTCTTGCGGGGCGGGCGGCGCAACGGGCCACCGCGCCTCCCGCGAGCCCCCCTCAACGCCTCCGCAGCAGGCTCGCTCTCACCCGCCGTCATCGCGAGGCGCAAAGCGCCGTGGCGATCCATCTCCGATCGGGCTGAAGCGTGGATCCCGTCGCCGCGCCCGCGACATTCCCCCAGGGCTCGTGCCCGTGCCGCTCGCCGGGACGCCCTACCGGGTCTTCAGCCTGGCCGACCCCCGCGGCTAGCACCCGCACCGCTTGGTCGCCCTCCGGGCCGATGCTATAGCGACCGTTGCTGCGAGGGTTCCAGACCCGTCACGAGAGGCACGGCATGAGCAAGATCAAGGTCGCGAACCCCGTCGTCGAACTCGACGGCGACGAGATGACCCGCATCATCTGGCACACCATCCGCGACACGCTCATCCACCCTTATCTCGACATCGATCTCGACTATTACGACCTCTCCGTGCAGCACCGCGACGAGACCGCCGACCAGGTGACGGTCGATGCCGCCGAGGCCATCAAGCGCCACGGTGCCGGGGTCAAGTGCGCCACCATCACCCCGGACGAGGCCCGGGTGACGGAGTTCAACCTGAAGGAAATGTGGCGCTCGCCGAACGGCACCATCCGCAATATCCTCGGCGGCGTGATCTTCCGCGAGCCGATCATTGCGCGCAACGTGCCGCGTCTGGTGCCGGGCTGGACGCAGCCGATCGTCATCGGCCGGCATGCCTATGGGGACCAGTATCGCGCAACCGATTTCCTCGTGCCCGGCAAGGGCCGGCTGACCATCAAGTTCGAGGGCGAGGACGGGACCGTCATCGAGAAGGAGATCTTCAACTTCCCCGGCGCGGGCGTGTCGCTGTCGATGTACAACCTCGACGACTCGATCCGCGACTTCGCCCGGGCCTCGCTCAACTACGGGCTGATGCGCCGCTATCCGGTCTACCTGTCGACCAAGAACACCATCCTCAAGAAGTACGACGGCCGCTTCAAGGACATCTTCGCCGAAGTCTACGAGGCGGAGTTCGCCTCCAAGTTCAAGACGCTGGGCATCACCTACGAGCATCGCCTGATCGACGACATGGTGGCCTCGGCCCTCAAATGGTCCGGCGGCTACGTCTGGGCCTGCAAGAACTACGACGGCGACGTGCAGTCCGACACCGTGGCGCAGGGGTTCGGCTCGCTCGGCCTGATGACCTCGGTGCTGATGACCCCCGACGGCAAGACGGTCGAGGCCGAAGCCGCCCACGGCACCGTGACCCGTCACTACCGGGAGCATCAGAAGGGCAAGGAGACCTCGACCAACTCGATCGCGTCGATCTTCGCCTGGACGCGCGGCCTCGAGCACCGAGCCAAGCTCGACGGCAACGCCGCGCTCTCGACCTTCGCCACGACCCTGGAGAAGGTTTGCGTCGACACCGTCGAGGCGGGCTTCATGACCAAGGACCTCGCCCTGCTGGTCGGCCCCGACCAGCATTGGCTGTCGACCACGGGCTTCCTGGACAAGATCGACGAGACCCTGAAAGCCGCAATGGCCTGAACCGAAGGCCGCAAGCCCGGGCGGGCCGGGCTTGCGCAGTCTCGCCCGCTATACCCCTCGCCGCAGGAAGCCGAAGAGCAGCGAGACGACGAGAAGGACGATGGCGACCCAGAAGAGGAGTCGTGCTCCTTCCATGGCCGTGCCCGCCAGACCGCCGAAACCCAGCAGGCCGGCCACCAAGGCGACCACCAGGAAGACGATCGCCCAGTGCAGAAGATTGCCGAAGTTCATCGAAGACACCCCCGTGAGATCCGTGTCGGCGCGTCGCGCCGGCCGCCCTGGTCCTCAATGCGGCAAGGGGACGCGGGTTCCTGATGCGACCCTCGCCGATGGCGAAAAGGCCGACGGCTGGTCGGTCAACCCTCGCCGGATGCGTGGTTGGCCGTCTGCCTCTGTTCGGCCATCTGGCCGATGCGGCCCCCGATGTCCGGCGTTACGCTGACGACCACCAGCAGGATCAGCCGCCGCCGCACCACCCAGGCGAAACGGTCGTGCGGATCGTCGTCGAAAAGGCGCTGGACATGGAACCGCGCTTTCG
>CAXUMV010000202.1:0-2114 GCA_964252065.1 uncultured Lichenihabitans sp. | reverse complement strand
TCGCCCAGCCGCTCCGGCCGGGACCACCCCTCACGCGGCGGCGAGCCCATCGGCTACCGCGCTCAGGGCGGCTTCGGCGGCCGCCCCGTCGGGACCACCCGCCTGCGCCATGTCGGGCCGCCCGCCCCCGCCCTTGCCGCCGAGCTTGGCCGAGCCGGCCCGCACGAGGTCGACGGCGTTGAAGCGACCGGTCAGGTCGGGCGTGACCGCGACCACAATGCCGGCCTTCCCGTCGCCGCCGACGCCGACGATGGCGACGACGCCGGATCCCACAGCCGCCTTGGCCTCGTCGGCCAAACCCTTGAGATCCTTCATCTCGATGCCGGTCACGGCGCGCGCGAAGAACCGGATGCCGCCGATCTCGCGGATGCCCGGCGCCGCGCCCTCGGCATCCCCGCCCCCCATGGCCAGACGCTTGCGCGCCTCGCCCATCTCGCGGTCGAGCCTGCGGCGATCCTCGATTAGCGCCTGGAGACGCTCGGCCGCCGCCTCCGGCGTCGATCTGAGCAGGGTGGCCACGGTCCTCAGGCGCGCGGCTTCCCCGTTGAGATGCCGGCGCGCCGCCATCCCGGTCCGCGCCTCGATGCGCCGGACCCCGGAGGCCACCGCGCTCTCGCCCGTCACGCTGATGAGACCGATGTCGCCGGTGCGCGCCGCATGGGTGCCCCCGCACAGCTCGATCGAGTAGGGCCCGGTCCCCTCGCCCGCGACCGGCCGGCCCATCGACACGACCCGCACCTCCTCGCCGTATTTCTCGCCGAACAGCGCCCGGGCCCCGCTGGCCCGCGCGTCCTCGATCCCCATGAGACGCGTCACCACCGCCTCGTTCTGGAGCACGACCGCATTGGCGATGTCCTCGACCGCGGCCAGTTCGGCCTCCGAGATCGGCTTCTGGTGCGAGAAGTCGAAGCGGAGCCTGTCGGGGTCGACGAGCGATCCCTTCTGGGCCACATGGGACCCGAGCACCTGGCGTAGCGCCTCGTGCAGCAGATGGGTCGCCGAGTGGTTCGCCCTGATGGCGCCGCGCCGGCCATGGTCGACCACGAGGTCGAGTGCCACGCCGAGCCGGACCTCGCCCTCCTCTACCGTCACCTCGTGCACGACGAGATCGCCGAGCTTCCTCGCCGTGTCGTGGACCTGCAGCCGGACGCCCGGCGCCGTCATCGTGCCGGCATCCCCGACCTGGCCGCCGGACTCGCCGTAGAAGGGCGTCTGGTTGAGCACCACGAACCCGCGCCGGCCCGCCGCGATCCCGTCCGTCTCGACGCCGTCCGCCACGAGGCCGGTCACGATGCCTTCGCTCCGCTCGGTCGCGTAGCCCAAAAACTCCGTCGCGCCCGTCCGCTCCCGCAGCGCGTACCACACCCCTTCGGTGGCGGCCTCGCCGGAGCCGGCCCAGGCCTTGCGCGCCTCGGCGCGCTGGCGGGCCATGGCGGCCGCGAACCCCGCCTCGTCCACCGTCAGCCCGCGGCCGCGGAGCGCGTCCTGTGTGAGATCGAGCGGGAACCCGAACGTGTCGTAGAGCTTGAACGCCACCTCGCCGGGCAGTTCCGTCCCGCTCCCGAGCCGTCCCGTCTCGTCCTCGAGGATGGAGAGGCCGCGGGCGAGGGTGAGGCGGAAACGGGTCTCCTCGAGGTCGAGGATGTCGGCGATCCGCGCCTCGCCCTGCACGAGTTCCGGGTAGGCCTGGCCCATCTCGTGCACCAGGACCGGCAGCAGCCGCGCCATCAGGGGATCGCGGGCACCAAGCAGCTGGGCGTGACGCATGGCCCGGCGCATGATGCGGCGGAGCACGTAGCCGCGTCCCTCGTTCGATGGATCGACGCCGTCGGCGATGAGGAAGGCCGAGGCACGCAGGTGATCGGCGATCACCCTGTGGCTCGCCTGCTGCGGGCCGTCCGGATCGACCCCGGTCGCAGACGCGACGGCGAGGATGATGGTCCGCATGAGATCGGTGTCGTAGTTCGACGTCTTGCCCTGCAGGATCGCCGCGATGCGCTCGAGCCCCATGCCGGTATCGATAGAGGGCCGGGGCAGCGCGTTCCGGCTGCCGGGCCCTACCTGCTCGAACTGCATGAAGACGAGGTTCCAGAACTCCAGGAACCGGTCGCCGT
>CAXUMV010000201.1:0-6927 GCA_964252065.1 uncultured Lichenihabitans sp. | reverse complement strand
CCCCCGTGAGGCCCGGCTTCACGCGATGATAATGGTCGATGTACGGGCCGTAGAATGCCACCTCAGCATGCACGATGGGCCGGGGACCGACGAGGCTCATCTCGCCGCGGAGCACGTTCAGCAGCTGGGGGAGCTCGTCCGCGCTGGTCTTGCGCAGAACGCGCCCGATCGGGGTGACGCGCGGATCGTCCTTCAGCTTGCGGGTCGCTTCCCATTCCCGCCGGGCCGCTGGATCCGACGACAGGTGGTTCCGCAGCAGCTCGTCGCCGTCCGTCGCCATCGTCCTGAACTTGAAGCAGTGAAACGCCTTGCCGCCGCGGCCCATTCGCGAGTGGCGGTATATGACGGGCCGGCCCTGCGAGAGCATGAGCAGGGCGATCAGCGTGAGGATGAGCGGGAGGAACAGAAGGAGGGCGACCGTCACGGCGCCGATGTCGAAACCGCGTTTCGCCCAGTCGGACCATACGGCCTTGATCGTCGGCGAAATCCGTGGACCCTCGGACGAGGATGTGCCGGCCGCTTGCGCGTGACCGGCGGCCACCAGTGGAGCGGTGGAATCTGTCACGGCAACCCCTCAGTGAACCTCTGCAACGCCTCCCGTATAAGTTGTATTTAAGTTTTTAGCAACCTTAATTTTGCAATGCAGCAATGTGCAGGGTGCCTGGAGGGCGTGGCCGGACGGCGGGCCAAGACGACGCAACTATAGGCGATCACGCGCGAAACGCGGCTTTGGCCGTTCGCCGCCGGTGGTTGACCGAGAGGGTTCGATCACCTCGGTTGCAGTGCGGCGCGTGTGCTTGGTTACTTTCTGACCCTGAAATGCCGGCGCGGTGGCGTGTCCGGGGAGCGGCGCCCGGCCTCCCGGTGCCGCAACCTGGCTAGCGCGGCTATTCCCGAGACGTAGCCGACCTGGGCCGCGACGAAGAGCGCCAGGGCAAGCCAGAGCTCGCGGCCGGGACTGTCCGAGACCGCGATGGCAGTGACGCTGCCGCCGACCAACAGGCTCGTCAGGGCGGCCATGAAGCCGAACACCGACATGACGGTTGCCGCGCCGGCGCCGACCGCGAAGGCCAAGAGCAGCGCGACCACCCCCATCGTCCCTTCTCCCGCGCAGTCCGTCCGCTGCGATGGCTATCACGGGTGGCCGCGCGAGGTCGCATGACCTTTGCCGGCCGCGCGGCCGTGCGTCCGCCTAACGGTCGGGATCGATCCGGTAGCCGAGATCGCCGGGCGCCGGACCGGGCGCATCGTCGTCGTCCTCGGGATCGTGCTCGGCCAGATAGCGGTTGGCGAAGCCCGGCCCGAAGGCCAGGGCGGTCGGCACCCCGTTATAGCCGACATAGCTGTTGAACCCGTTGCCCCAATAAGGATTGCCGCCCGACTCCCGATCGTTCCCAAACCCGGTACCGCCCAGCCCATAGACGTCATAGCCGTAGGGACCCGAGGCGCTCGCCCGGATCCGGGCATTCAGGGCCTGCCGCCGGTCGTCGGCCGTCGCGACCGGGTAGCCGTAGCCATGCGCCGAGAAACCGCCCGGCGCGATGATGTCGTTGCCGCTCCGGATCAGCCCGCGTCCGCGCCGTCCCCCGATGGTCAGGGGACGGTCGCCTCCGGCGTCCGCCACCACGGCATGGCCGTGGCGATGCTTGGCCGGGGCTGCCGACACGTTCTGCCCTGCGGCAAGAAGGCCCGCCGCCACGGCGACCCCCATCATCCAGAACCTGGTCATCAGCATGAACTCCGGCATGACCGCACGATGGTCCGACCGCCTTGTCCCGAAACTGGTCGAGACAGGCCGCCCGATTGGACGATCGCAGGGCCCTTGGAGACTTGCTAACGCTTTGGAGAAACTGTTGTTCCGGCGGCCTCAGCGGGCCGCCGCGGCCAGCCCGGCGTCGGGCTCGCGCAGGTGGCGAACCCGGATCGGAACGGGGGGATGGGAGTAGTGCGCCAGCGCGTAGAGGGGATCGGGCGTCAGGGTCGAGGCGTTGTCCCGGGCCAGCCGCGTCAGGGCGTCCACCATGGGGCCCGCCCCGACGGCCCGCCGGGCGTAGTCGTCGGCCTGAAACTCGTTGCGCCGCGAGATCCAGTTGGAGACCGGGGCGAGGAGGGGTCCGACCGTGCCGGCCAGCAGCAGGCAGACGAACAGCCGCACGGCATCGTCCGCCGGCTCCAGCCCGAAACTCGGCAGCAGCCAGGGCTGCCGGCAGAGCCAGCCGAAGGCCGCAAGCCCGGCCAGCAGCATCACGGCGCTGCGGGCGAGGCCGAACAGGATGTGGTTATGGCGGAAATGGCCGAGCTCGTGGGCGATCACCGCCTCGACCTCCGGGAGGGGGCTGTTGTCGACCAGCGTGTCGAAGAGCACGATCCGCTTGGCCCGGCCGAACCCGATGAAATAGGCGTTGCCGTGCGCGGTCCGGCGCGAGGCGTCCATCGTGAACAGCCCGGACGACCGGAACCCGGCCTCTGCCAGCAGCCGCTCGATCCTTTGGCGGAGCGCGCCTTCGCCGAGCGGGGTGAAGCGGTTGAAGCGCGGGGCGATCAGCCGGACGTAGACGGCCGGCGCCATCATGGTGATCGCCATCAGGCCCGCCCAGGTCCAGAGCCACCACAGGCCGCTGGCGGTGCGCATCACCCAGAGCGCGGCGGCGACCAGCGGCACCGACAGGGCCAGCGCCAGGGCCCAGCCCTTGAGCTTGTCGCGCAGGAAGAGCCCGGGCGTCGTCCGGTTGAAGCCGAACCGCTCCTCCAGCCCGAAGGCCCGGACGACATCGAGCGGCAGCCCGATCAGCGCCTGCACGACGCCGGTGCCGACCAGGAACGCGACGCCGCGGAGGATGGAGGGTGGCATGAGAAGGCCGAGGGCATGGTCGAGCAGCGCGATGCCTCCGCAGGCCCAGCCGATCGCGACCACCAGCCCGAGACCGGCCTCGACCAGGCCCAGCCGCTCGCGTGCGATCGTGTAGTCGGCGGCCTTCTGGTGGTCCGCGAGGCCGACGGTGCGCTCGAAGTCCGCCGGCACCGCGCTCCGGTGCGCCCGCACATGGCGGATCTGGCGAAGCGACAGGACGACGGACAGCACCGTCCATCCGACGGCCGCGACGATGAAGACGATCCGCAACACGTTCCGATGATCCCGCTGCATGCCGACCGCGGCACAAAGAGCCCGCAACCAGCCCCCGTCAAGCGACGACGGACGGCCCGGCTTCACTCTCGCCGGGCGATGCCCTTCTCCCGCCCCGGCGGGAGAAGGTGGCCGACAGGCCGGATGAGGGGTTCCGTACCGTCGACGACCCCTCATCCGCCCTGTCGGCACCTTCTCTCCGCAAGCGGGGCGAAGGGGCTAACCGCGAGGGGTTCGGGCAAATCCAGCGGATGCAGTGATGGCGACCTCACGGAGCCGCCGAGAGCGCTCTTCCTCCTCGATCGCCGCGCCAGCGTACCGGCGCCAGGGGATCGTCGCTGAGCTCCAGGCCCTCCGACTCGAGGATGTGCCGCAGGGTCCGGGCGACGCTGGGCGTGAGGAACGCCATGCCGCCCTGCTGCTCCGCCTGGACGATCACCCCGACCGCGACGCGGGCTCGTTTGGCGAGCCGGTCCGGACCCCACAGCAGCAGCTTGCGCGCTTCGCGCAGTTGCGGCCCGGTGATCAACGGAAGACACGCCCGACCGCTGGTGTGGCGCGAAGCCACAGGCGGGAAAGGCCGCGGACCGGACGGGCGTTGCGGTTCGACATGGCGAAGCTCCTTGCGCCCGACCCGAATCGAGCGACCCCAGCCTAGGCGGGACGTGTTGCGTTGCAATGACAATGCTGCATTGCACCATCGGTTCCGGCCGTACCCCGCCGGCCTTGTCCGAGCGTCGTCCGAGGTCATTTGTCAGTGTCGCGACGGGCGCGGCACATCGAGGAGCGTGACATGGACGAACTGCACTACACCATCGTCGAGCATGACGGGGGCTGGGCCTACAAGCTGAACGACGTGTTCTCGGAGACCTTCGCCACCAAGGCGCATGCCGAGGCCGCCGCCCACCGGGCCGCCCAGGAGCAGACCCTCGCCGGGGAAGCCGAAGCCATCCAGTACCAGGACAGCAAGGGCGTCTGGCACGACGAGCTTGCCCAGGGCACCGATCGCCCGGCGACGGTCGTCGACGACTGAGCGGCACCCGGTCTCGGGCCGTCAGTCGATGTGCTCGTCCGGGTAGACGCCCCAGAGGTCGGTCTGCTTCAGGTAGCCGTCGAAGCCCTCGCCGTAGATGCGGCACCACTGGCCATCGCAGCGCTTGACGCTGGCGAGAACCCCGGTTTGCAGGTTCGCCATCACGCGCGTCGCGAGGGCGCCGCTTGCGTGAAGCGGCAGCACCGTGGCCTTCTTCCACGGCGCCACCAGGGCGGTGCGCCGCCCCGACAGCAGGGAGTGCAGCACCCAGCCCTCCGAGCCCTCGGAGTCGCGGATCTTGCGCCAGGTGTCGAACTCGGCCGTGATCTCGACCGGCAGCCCGGCCCGCAGGTAGACCCAGGTCGTCCGGTGCTCCTTGGACGGCCCTTCGCGGAGGTTCACCCGGTCGGACTTCAGGCTGACGTAGCGGGGCAGGGCGAGACCCGTGGCCATGCCGAGCTGCTGGGCGCGCGCCGGGCCCGTAAGGGCGGCGAGCGCGACCGCAAGCCGGAGGCCTGCCGCCATCCGGCGAAAGTTGGCGTTGATCAAGACCGTCGTTCCGTGGATCCCGTGGCGGCGGACGAGCCCGGCCACCGCACCTGATCCTTGAAAATCCGCCGGCAGGCTTAAGGGCGGGTTAAGGTCGAGGCGATGCGCCTCGCATGGTCCGTGGCGCGCCTGTCCTCGGGTCGTCCCAGGAGCTCAGGAGGCTCGCCGTGATCCAGTCCCGCCCGGTCGTCATCGTGACGCGCAAGCTGCCCGACCGGATCGAGGCCCGCATGCGCGAATTGTTCGACGTCCGCCTCAACGCCGACGACCATCCGTTGAGCGACGCCGAGCTGCTCGAGGCCGTCCAGACCGCCGACGTGCTGGTGCCGACCATCACCGACCGCATCGACGCCCCGCTGATCGCCGGCGCGGGACCGCGCCTTCGCCTCCTCGCCGCCTTCGCGAACGGCACGGACAACATCGACGTCGGCGCGGCGCGGGCGCGCGGCATCGCGGTCACGAACACCCCCGGCGCGCTGACCGAGGACACGGCCGACATGACGGTTGGGCTCATCCTGGCCGTGGCCCGGCGGCTGGTGGAAGGCGCCGCCATCGTGCCGGGGGAGCGCTGGGAGGGCTGGTCGCCCACATGGATGCTCGGGCGCCGGATCACCGGCAAGCGGCTCGGCATCGTGGGCATGGGCCGCATCGGGCAGGCGGTCGCCCGACGGGCCCGGGCCTTCGGGCTCGGCATCCACTACCACAACCGGAACAGGGTGGCGCCCGAGACCGAAAAGGCGCTGGAGGCGACCTACTGGGATTCGCTCGACCAGATGCTCGCCCGCATGGACATCATCTCGGTCAACTGCCCGCACACGCCGGCCACCTACCAGCTCCTGTCGGCCCGCCGCCTCGCCCTGCTCCGCCTCGACGCCCTCGTGGTCAACACCGCCCGCGGCGAAATCATCGACCAGAAGGCCCTCGTCCTGATGCTGGAGCAGGGACGGCTGGCCGGTGCGGGGCTCGACGTCTTCGAGCAGGCCCCGGCGGTTCCCCAGAAGCTGCTGCGGCTCGCCCGCACCGGCAAGGTGACCCTGCTGCCCCACATGGGCTCGGCCACCATCGAGGGGCGCATCGAGATGGGGGAGCGGGTGATCGTCAACATCCGGACCTTCCTCGACGGTCACCAGCCGCCGGACCGGGTGCTGCCGGCCGAGGCGTGATCGATCGAGACACGGCGCCACCCGTCTTGACGGCAAAGCTTGGGGCAACCACCTCAGCATCGACGGTTCGGCAAAGGTTTCGCCCCGGTCTGGGACGGCGCTGCCGGCCTTGAAGCGGCGCACGCCGGAGACGCAACGTTCCGATGGCGCCGGCGGGTCTCTGAGCGAGACCGCGTAAGGAGTTGAGCTATGACGGAGTTCGCACACCCCAATCCCCTGACCCCGGACGAGTTCGCCCATCTCGGCCAGGGCAACATCGCCTACGTGAAGCCGATCCGGTCGGACGAGGTGGCCCGCCTGTTCCCGCAGGCGCCGAGCATCCAGCCGGGGCTCGACCTGTTCATGCTTCTCGGCGCGGACGGCATGCCCATTATGCTGACCGATTCCAAGGACGCGGCCGTGGCGAACGCCTGGGAAAACCAGCTCCAGACCGTCAGCGTCCACTGACACAGGCCGTCGGCCCGGCGGCCGGCGGCGGCGCGGCGCTGGTCGTCGCGCTCGCTGCCGCCGATGCCGGGACCCGGCTCGACCGGGTGCTCACCGAACGGCTTGGCGCCGAGGCCGGCCTCTCCCGCACGCGGCTCCAGTCCCTCATCGCGGCCGGTCACGTCCACCTGGACGGCCGGCCCATCACCTCCGCAAACTTCAAGGTGCCCGGAACAGGGCAGGTCGTGGTCGCGGTTCCGGCGGCCGCGGATGCCGATCCGGTCGCTCAATCCGTCCCGTTCCGGGTCGTGTTCGAGGACGACGATCTCCTGGTGCTCGACAAGCCCGCTGGGCTGGTGGTGCATCCGGCCGCGGGTCACGCGGACGGCACGCTCGTCAACGGCCTCCTGGCCCATTGCGGCGACAGCCTCTCGGGCATCGGCGGCGTGCGCCGCCCCGGCATCGTCCATCGGCTGGACAAGGACACCAGCGGCCTCATGGTCGTCGCCAAGACCGATGCGGCGCATCGGGGCCTGACGGCCCTCTTCGCCGACCACGGGCGGACGCTGTTCCTCGACCGGCGCTATCTCGCGGTGGTCTGGGGCACGCCCTCGGCGCCGGCCGGCGCCGTC
>CAXUMV010000200.1:4726-6945 GCA_964252065.1 uncultured Lichenihabitans sp. | reverse complement strand
AAGCCCGCCCCCAGCACGGCGCCGATCGCCAGGGCCGCGACCGTGACCGCGAGGGTCATGAGCATGGCCAGGAGGAGCACGCCGCCCCAGCCGGTCGGCCCGAACCCGAGAGTTTGGAATATCGTCATGATCGCGCTCGTCCTTCACGCGCTCCGGGGTCCGTCGCGACGTCCATTGGGGGAGGGTTGCGGGATGGCCGCGAGGCGGGCCGAGGGTGTCCACGGCCACGGTCCGCTGGGATCGCGCGGCGCCCTGCCGGGCAGGCGTCGCGCGCGATGTGGCTGGCATCGCCTGCGAGGAGGGAGGGACGCCTCAGGACCGGTCGACGGCCCGGCCCGGCCCGGACGCCCGGCGCCGGCGGGCTCGAACTGACCCGCTCAGTGCGGCGAGACGTCGAGCTTGAACCACTTGAGGCTGAGCGCCTTCACGGTGCCGTCGGCGAGGGCCGCCTTGATGGCCGTGTCGAACATGGCCTTGAGGTCGGCGTCGCCCTTGCGCAGCCCGAGCGCCTCGCCCTCGCCCCAGATCGGGCCTTCGATCTCCGGGCCGCCGAAGGCGAGGTCGGCGTTGTCCGGCTTGGTCATGGCCAGGCTGAAATAGGTCGCGTCGTCGAAGGCGGCGTCGATGCGGCCGGCCACGAGGTCGAGATCGTGCTCGGCCGGCGTCTTGTACTCGCGGATGGTGGCGATATCCTTGAAGTTGTCGTAGATGAACTTGCTGTAGACCGTGGCCGACTGGATGCCGATGGACTTGCCCTTCAGCGCGGCGCGCAGCGGTTCGACCGCGGCCTTGTCGGCATCCGTCCCCGTGAGCTTGATGGTGGTGCCGGTGCCGGGCATCGCGGCGAGGTCGCCCGTCTTCGAGACCACGAAGGCGGCCGGCGTCGCGGCATAGGGGGCGCTGAAGGCGATCACCTCCTTGCGCTCCGGCGTGACCGAGAGCGCGTCCATGATGACGTCGAACTTGCCGCCGTTCAGGCTCGCGATCATGCCGTCCCAATCCTGCGCGATGAGCTTGCACTCGACCTTCATGCGGGCGCAGAGATCCTTGGCGAGTTCGGGCTCGAGGCCGCCGAGCGTACCGTCCGGCTGGGTGAGGTTCCAAGGCTCGTAAGAACCCTCGAGCGCGATGGTGACCGTCTTCCAATCCTTGGCCTGCGCCGAGGAACTGCAGGCGAGGGCGAGCGCGCCGGCGACGACAAGTTTACGCAGCATGGCAGGGGTCTTTCAGTGAGGTTGGTGATCAGCCGATGCTCAGGAGCGAGCCAGCCTCCCCGATCGCCCCGGCGAGGGCGCGATCGATCTCTTGGTCCCGCGCATGCCGCCTGGACGTCCCCCGAGGGACCGGCGGCCTGCACGGCGGGCACGGGGTCCGGGGCCTTGGCCATCCGGGCCGTCCGGCATCTGTCTTGCGCGCGCCCCGGCCGGGCGTCCGGCTTCGGGATTGAAATCGGCCCTTGACCATCGACGACGATCGCGACATCCGATGCCTCGCTTCCCTAGTGGAAGCGCGAGCGGCGCGTCGCTCAAGGCGATGGGACAATGCATACCGACGCCCTCTGGCTCGTGTATCTTGTATGTACAGGTAGGATAACTAAACGATAGTGGTGTGCAAGAGCCTTTGGGCTAAAACTGCTGTCTAAGGTCCTGAAAGACAACAATATGAGCATGTCGATCAAAAAATCAGCGGAGCTTGGTCACGAGGCGGGCGTTCCACTTTATGCCGGCGTCAAGCAGTCGATCCTGGGCAAGATCCAGAGCGGCGTGTGGCCGCCGCGCCATCGCATCCCCTCGGAGTCCGAGCTCGTCGAGCAGCACGGGGTCAGCCGCATGACGGTGAACCGCGCCCTGCGCGAACTCTCCATCGAAGGGGTCCTGGTCCGGATGCAGGGGCTCGGGTCCTTCGTGGCGGAGGGCAAGCAACCCTCGAGCGTCTTCGAGGTCCGCAGCATCGCCGAGGAGATCATCGCGCGCGGCAACGCCTATTCGGCAAGGATCGTCCTGCTCGACCGCCTCAAAGCCTCGCCCGAGATCGCCGAAGAACTCGGCCTGTCGCTCGAAAGCGAGGTGTTCCACTCGATCGTCGTGCATCGGGAGAACGAGGTCGCGATCCAGCTCGAGGTGCGATACGTCAACCCCAAGATCGCGCCGCGCTACATCGACCAGGATTTCGCCACCACGACCCCCAATGCCTACCTGACCGACGTTGCGGCCTGGACC
>CAXUMV010000200.1:0-4716 GCA_964252065.1 uncultured Lichenihabitans sp. | reverse complement strand
GACCGAGGTCGAACACCAGGTCGAGGCCGTCCTGCCCGCCATCTGGGAAGCCCGGCTCCTGTCGATCGGCCGCACCGATCCCTGCCTGCTCATCCGGCGGCGCACCTGGGTGGGCCCCGACATCGCGACCAGCGTCCGGCTGATCTTCCCCGGCGGCCGCTACCGGATCGAGAGCCGGCAGCGCTCGACCAAGGCGACCCTCGCCGTTGACAGTAAAAACCCGGTCTTCTAGCTTGTCTATACAGGGTCTGGAGAAGCGGCGTGCTCAGTAACAGGCGTTATCGCGACATCGAGATCCGGTCTCCGCGCGGCCCAGCCTTGTCGGCCAAAAGTTGGCTGACCGAGGCGCCCCTGCGCATGCTGATGAACAACCTCGATCCCGACGTCGCCGAAAACCCCAAGGAGCTCGTGGTCTATGGCGGCATCGGCCGCGCGGCGCGCGACTGGGACAGCTTCGACGTCATTGTCGCCACGCTGCGCCGGCTCGAGGACGACCAGACGCTGCTGATCCAGTCGGGCAAGCCGGTCGGCGTGTTCCGGACCCATGGCGATGCGCCTCGCGTGCTCATCGCCAACTCCAACCTCGTGCCCCACTGGGCGACGTGGACCCACTTCAACAGGCTCGATGCCGAAGGCCTGATGATGTACGGCCAGATGACGGCCGGCTCCTGGATCTACATCGGCAGCCAGGGCATCGTGCAGGGCACCTTCGAGACCTTCGTCGAGGCGGGCCGGCAGCATTACGACGGGTCTCTCGCGGGCCGATGGATCCTGACCGCCGGCCTCGGCGGCATGGGCGGCGCCCAGCCGCTCGCCGCGACGCTCGCGGGCGCCGCCTCGCTCAATGTCGAGTGCCGGCAGGAGAGCATCGATTTCCGCCTGCGCACACGCTATCTCGACCGGCAGGCCTCGAGCCTCGACGAAGCCCTGGCGATGATCGCGGACTGCTGCGGGCGCCGGGAGGCCGTGTCGATCGGCCTGCGGGGCAACGCCGCCGACGTGTTTCCCGAGCTCGTGCGGCGGGGCGTCAGGCCCGATCTCGTCACCGATCAGACCTCCGCCCACGATCCGCTGAACGGCTACCTGCCGGCCGGCTGGAGCTGGGCCGAGTACCGCGACCGCGCCCGCACCGAACCCGAGGTGGTGACGGCGGCGGCCAAGCAGTCGATGGGCCGGCACGTACGCGCCATGCTGGATTTCCGGCGGATGGGCGTGCCGGTCTTCGACTACGGCAATAATATCCGCCAGATGGCGCTGGACGAAGGGGTCGCGGACGCCTTCGACTTCCCCGGCTTCGTCCCGGCCTATATCCGGCCGCTGTTCTGCCGGGGCATCGGGCCCTTCCGCTGGGCCGCGCTGTCGGGCGAGCCCGAGGACATCTACCGGACCGACGCCAAGGTGAAGGAGCTGATCCCCGACGACGCGCACCTCCACCGCTGGCTCGACATGGCGCGCGAGCGGATCAGCTTCCAGGGCCTGCCGGCCCGCATCTGCTGGGTCGGGCTCGGGCTGCGGGCGAAGCTCGGCCTCGCCTTCAACGCCATGGTGCGCAGCGGGGAGCTGAAGGCGCCCCTGGTGATCGGCCGCGACCATCTCGATTCGGGCTCGGTCGCCTCGCCCAACCGCGAGACCGAAGCCATGAAGGACGGCTCGGACGCCGTCTCCGACTGGCCGCTGCTGAACGCGCTGCTCAACTGCGCCTCCGGCGCCACCTGGGTGTCGCTGCATCACGGGGGCGGGGTCGGCATGGGCTTCTCGCAGCATTCGGGCATGTCGTCGTCTGCGACGGCTCGGCGGACGCCGACCGGCGCATCGCCCGCGTCCTCACCAACGATCCTGCGACCGGCGTCATGCGCCACGCCGATGCGGGCTACGACATCGCCGTCCAATGCGCCAAGGAGCAAGGGCTGGATCTGCCGATGCTTCGCTGAGCCGGGAACCGGCGTCCGCCGCAGACCAGTGCAGGCTCCGCGGTCGACGAGGTACGGGTAACCCGTATCCAGCCTGGCAAGGCATACCGATTCGCGAGTGGAGAGCCCCATGCTCAGCGAAGGCTCATGTCGAAATAGTCAGCCGTCAGGAGCGATGCTGCCGTGATGACCGCAGGCACCTGAGTGTCTTGGCGGCGACCCGGGCCTTTTTCGCGCCGGCGGATCGATGATCGACCGAACCTTGAGGCTTCCGCCACGCGGTCCCGCGGGGTCCTGGACGGCCGAGGCGAAGCCGCTCGCATGCGAACCGGGTAGGGCTTGTCGAGGAAGCTGCCACCCCAACGGTCGGCATGGCGTGGCCTGGGTTTTCCCGGGATCCTTGCTAGAACAATCCAATGCAGCACGGCGAGCCCGGAACGTCAGTGACCATGTCGGAGGATCTCTCTTTCCTCGCCGGCGGCGGCGAGGCAGGTCGCCTCATCGCGTCTTGCGACTGGACGTCCTCCTCTCTCGGACCGATCGCAGCATGGCCGGGCAGCCTCAAGACGGCGGTCGGCCTGCTCCTGCGCTCGCACGTTCCCATCGTGCTGCTGTGGGGCGAGGACGGCGTCATGCTCTACAACGACGCCTACTCGGTCTTCGCCGGCGGGCGTCACCCTCGCCTGTTGGGATCGAAGGTTCGCGAGGGCTGGCCGGAGGTCGCCGCCTTCAACGACAACGTCATGCGGGTGGGCCTTTCCGGCGGCACGCTCGCCTATCGCGACCAGGAATTGACGCTCCACCGTTCGGCGCGGCCCGAGCAGGTGTGGATGAACCTCGACTACTCGCCCGTGCTCGGCGAGACCGGCCGGCCGGCCGGCGTCATCGCGATCGTCATCGAGACGACCGAGCGCGTGGCCGCCGAGCGTCGGCTCGCCGCCGAGCGCAAGCGCCTGGTCGGGCTCTTCGAGCAGGCGCCGAGCTTCATGGCGATGGTCGGGGGCGCCGACCACGTGTTCGAGCTCGTCAACCCGGGCTACCTGCGGCTCGTCGGGCACCGGGACGTCCTCGGGCGGACGGTCGCCGAGGCGCTGCCGGATGCCGTGGAGCAAGGCTATCTCGACCTCCTCGACACCGTCTACCGAAGCGGTCGGGCCTACGTCGCCGATGCGGCCCGGTACCTGGTCCAGGCCGAGCCCGGCGGCCCGGCGGTCGAGCGGTTCGTGGACGTCGTGCTCCAGCCGATCGTCGACGCGGCGGGAGCGGTGTCGGGGGTCTTCATCCAGGGCGTCGATGTCACGAACCGCCGTTCGGCGGAGGCGCGGCTGGTCGAGAGCGAGGCGCGGTACCGCTCGCTGTTCGAGGCCGTCGACGCCGGCTTCTGCATCATCGACCTGGTCCACGACGACGCCGGCGCCCCCATCGACTACCGCTTCGTCGAGGTGAATCCCGCCTTCGAGCGACAGACCGGACTGCAGGACGTGGTCGGTCGATCGGTCCGGCAGCTCGTTCCCACGCACGAGCGGCGCTGGTTCGAGATCTACGGCCGCGTCGCCGCGACCGGCGAGCCGGTCCGGATCGAGGAGGGGTCGGCGGCCCTGAACCGTTGGTGGGAGGTCCACGCCTTCCGCATCGGCGAGCCCGGGCAGCGGCGCGTGGCCGTCCTGTTCAACGACGTCTCCGAGCGGCATCGGGCCGAGATCGCCCTGCGGGAGATGAACCAGACACTGGAAAGGCGCGTCGCCGAGGCGCTCGCCGAACGCCGGATCCTCGCCGACCTCGTCGAGAACACCGACGCCTTCGTCCAGGTCGCGGACCTGGATCATCGGTTCCTCGCCATCAATCGGGCGTCCGCCGCCGAGTTCGAGCGCATCTTCGGCGTCCGGCCCAAGGTCGGCGATTCGATGCTCGAGCTCCTGGCCGGGCTGCCCGAGCAACAGGCGGCCGTGAAGGCGACCTGGGCCCGGGCGCTCGCGGGCGAGGAGTTCACCACCATCGAGGAGTTCGGCGACGCGGCGCGCGATCGACGCGCCTACGAGATCAAGTTCAACGTCCTGCGCGATGCGGCCGGCCGGCGGATCGGCGCCTACCAGTTCGTCACCGACGTGACCGAGCGCCTGGCCGACCAGCGCCGCCTCGCCGAGACTGAGGAGGCGCTCCGCCAGTCGCAGAAGATGGAGGCGGTGGGCCAGCTCACGGGGGGCATCGCGCACGACTTCAACAACCTGCTGACCGGCATCACCGGCAGCCTGGAGCTTCTGACCACGCGCATCGCGCAGGGGCGTATCGGCGATGTGGAACGCTACACGACGGCCGCCCAGGGCGCCGCCAAGCGCGCGGCCGCCCTGACGCACCGGCTGCTGGCGTTCTCCCGGCGGCAGACCCTCGATCCGAAGCCGATCGACGTGAACCGCCTCGTCCACGACATGGCGGAGCTGATCCGCCGGACCGTGGGACCGGCGGTGACGGTCGAGACCGTCGCGATGGTCGGTCTCTGGCCGACCTTGGTGGACCCGGGACAGCTCGAAAACGCGCTGCTGAACCTCTGCATCAACGCGCGGGACGCCATGCCGGACGGCGGCCGGATCACCGTCAAGACGGCGAACCGATGGATCGACCACGCGTCCGCGAGCACGCACGACCTGCCGGCCGGGCAGTACATCTCCATGTGCGTCAGCGACACGGGGACGGGGATGGAACCCGACGTGGTCGCCCGGGCCTTCGATCCGTTCTTCACCACCAAGCCCATCGGCCAGGGCACGGGGCTCGGCCTGTCGATGATCTACGGGTTCGCCCGTCAGTCAGG
>CAXUMV010000199.1:6750-6969 GCA_964252065.1 uncultured Lichenihabitans sp. | reverse complement strand
GGACGATCCGGCGCTCGGTCCTGGCGCTGGCGGTCGCCGGGGTGGCGGTCGGGATCATGTCCGAGATCCTCGTGGGCTCGATCTCCGAAGCGGCCTCGACGATCGGCCTGACCGTGCCGGCGCTGCTTCTCATCGGGGTCGCGACAGGCAAGACCATCATGCTCGGGCTGTCGCCCGCTCACATGGTGCTGCTGGCCCTGACCCTGTTCCTGTCGACGC
>CAXUMV010000199.1:5580-6740 GCA_964252065.1 uncultured Lichenihabitans sp. | reverse complement strand
AAGGAGGCCTTCAGCAAGGCAGGCCAGAACGGGACGCTCACCTTCTCCGGCACCCGGACGACGGCCCTCAACGGGGCGATGCACCTCGGGGTCTTCTTCGTCTACCTGACGCTGATCTTCAGCCCGTGAGCGAAGCGGGGAGCGGCCCGCCGAAGCCGCTCGGGGAGGCGGCCGCCGCGCTCGAGGACGTCGAGGCCTTCATCGTCCGCGGCACGCGCGAGTTCCGGCTGACCAACGTCGCCTTGTTCGCGGCCGGCTTCTCGACTTTCGCGCTGCTCTACTGCGTGCAGCCGATCATGCCGGTGTTCTCGGCCGAGTTCCACGTGGCGCCCGCGACCGCCAGCCTGTCGCTGTCGCTGACCACCCAGAGCCTCGCCTTCGCCATGCTGGTCGCCAGCGCGCTGTCGGAGGTTTTTGGGCGCAAGCGGGTGATGGTGATCTCGCTCGCCGCCTCGGCCCTGCTGACGGTCGCGGCCGCCTTCGCCCCGAGCTGGACGGCGCTGCTCGTGCTGCTCACCCTGGCCGGCATCGCGTTCAGCGGGTTGCCGGCGACCGCCATGGCCTATGTGGGCGAGGAGATGGACCTGCGCTCGCTCGGCTTGGCGATGGGGCTCTACATCGGCGGCACCGGGCTCGGCGCCCTGGGCGGCCGGCTGATCGTCGGCGTCATGACGGATGTGTGGAGCTGGCGCGCCGGGCTCCTGACCATCGGGCTGCTCGGCGCACTCTCGGCCGCCGTCTTCGCCGCGACGCTTCCCGCCTCGCGGCACTTCACGCCGCGGACGCTCGCGGCGCGCGCGCTGGCCGCCTCCTTCGGCCGCCACCTCGCCGATCCGCTGCTGCGCCTGCTCTACATCGAAGGCTTCCTGCTGCTCGGGGTGTTCGTCGCCGCCTACAACTACATCGGCTACCGGCTGATGGCGCCGCCCTACGGGTTCAGCCAGACCGTGGTGGGGCTGATCTTCGTGATCTCGCTGGTCGGCATCGTCAGCGCCGCCTGGACCAGCGATCTGGCGAGCCGCCTCGGGCGCGGCCGCGTGTTCTGGATGCTCGTGGTCCTGGTGTCGGCCGGCATCATGACCACGCTGGCCTCGAGCCTGTGGCTGGTCCTCGCCGGCCTGACGCTGGTGACCTTCGCGTTCTACGGCGCCCATGCGGTC
>CAXUMV010000199.1:4457-5570 GCA_964252065.1 uncultured Lichenihabitans sp. | reverse complement strand
GTGCACCCGGAGCTCGTGAAGCCCGTGCGGCCCGACGGCAGCGTCGTCGACGAGCGCGCACAGCTGGCCGTCATCTCGTTCGTGCTGATCTTCGTCGGCGTTCTGCTCACTTTGTCGGAATGGCTCGCGCTTATCCTGATCGGGATGACGGTGCTGACCTTCGCGTTCTACGGCGCCCATGCGGTCGCCTCGAGCTGGGTCGGCATCCAGGCGCGCGAGGCCAAGGCGCAGGCGGCCTCGCTGTACCTCTTCAGCTACTACACGGGCTCGAGCGTGTTCGGCTCGCTTGGAGGCTTGGCCTGGCAATGGCGCGGCTGGCCCGGCGTCGTGCTGATGAGCACCGGCCTGCTCGTGCTGGCGCTGCTCGGGGCCGTCAGGCTCGCCCGCGGCCACGCGGGGCGCCCGTCCTGAAGCCATTGCAATCGACTTGCCGATTTGTATAGTCCGCGCCTCTTCCGTACACACCCGGGTCGGCCTTGCCGGGCCTTGGAGTTTCGACGCCCTTGTTCACCTCAGCCTACGCCCAGACCGCCGGCCTGCCGTCGGGGGGCATGGATCTCGTGCTCCAGATGGCCCCCTTTGCGGTCATCCTGGTCATCATGTATTTCCTGATCCTGCGGCCGCAGCAGAAGAAGGCCAAGGATCATCGCGACCTCGTGACCAACGTGCGGCGCGGGGACACGGTCGTGACCACGGGCGGGCTGATCGGCCGGGTGACCAAGGCCACCGAGCCCGGCGAGATCGAGCTCGAGATCGCCCAGAACGTGCGCGTACGGCTGCTCCGCCAGATGATCTCCGAGGTGCGCACCAAGGGCGAACCCGTCAAGGACGTCCCGGCCAAGGTGTGACCGGGGACCCCGCAGCTTCCCGCATGTGCAGTCCGGCCGGCGCGGCCGGGATCGGTTGTCCAAGCCCATGATGCGTTTCGCCACCTGGAAGATCGTCGCGATCCTGCTCGGGACCCTGCTCGCCGCCCTGCTGGTCGTGCCGAGCCTGCTGTCGACCGACGCGCGCGACGCCCTCGCCCGGGTGACGCCGACCTGGCTGCCGGCCCGCAGCATTGTGCTCGGCCTCGACCTGCAGGGCGGCGCCCATGTGCTGCTCGAGGTCGAT
>CAXUMV010000199.1:0-4447 GCA_964252065.1 uncultured Lichenihabitans sp. | reverse complement strand
GGCGCGGTGACGCGCAGTCAGCTCGAAGGGCTGCGCGACGACGTCCGCCGCCTCTTGCGCGAGAACAACGTCCGGCTCACCGGGGGCGTCGGCATGCAGAGCCGGGCCGTGCAGGTCCGCGTGCCCGACGGGCCCGAGCGCGACGCCGTGCTCCCGAAGATCCGCGCCCTGTCGGCGCCGGTCGGGGCGAGCCTCACCGGCGCGGTCTCGACCTTCACGGTCAGCCAGGGTGACGACGGGCTGATCGTGCTCGCCCTGACCGATAGCGGGATCAACGACCGCATCCGCCGCGCCGTCGACCAGTCGATCGAGGTGCTGCGCCGCAGGGTCGATGCGCTGGGCACCACCGAGCCGAACATCCAGCGGGTCGGCACCGACCGCATCCTGGTCGAGGTCCCCGGGCTGCAGGACACCCAGCGCCTCAAGGACATCCTCGGCACGACGGCCAAGCTCGAGTTCCGCCTCGTCGCCGACACGGGCGCCAATCCGGGCGACTTCGATCCCTTGCCCTACTACAAGACCGAGGAAGGCCAGGGCACCGTGCCGGTCGAGAAGCAGGTGATGGTGCAGGGCGAGGACCTCACCGACGCCCAGGCCGGCTTCAGCCACGACAGCGGGCAGCCGATCGTCAATTTCCGCTTCAACCTGCGCGGCGGCCAGCAGTTCGGGGCCGTGACCAGCGAGAACGTCAACAAGCGCTTCGCCATCGTGCTCGATAACAAGGTCGTCTCCGCCCCGGTGATCCGCGGGCCGATCACGGGCGGGCAGGGCGAGATCTCCGGCGGCTTCACGGTGGCCCAGGCCAACGACCTCGCGGTGCTGCTGCGCGCCGGCGCGCTGCCCGCCAAGCTCACCATCGTCGAGGAGCGCACCGTCGGGCCGGGCCTCGGGCAGGACTCGATCAACGCGGGCAAGACGGCCTTCTACGTCGCCTCGGTGCTGGTGCTCACCTACATGGTGACCACCTACGGCATCTTCGGCGTCTTCGCCGACATCGCGCTCGCCGTGCACATCCTCCTGATCTTCGCCGCCATGGTGCTGCTGGGAGCGACGCTGACGCTGCCCGGCATCGCCGGCATCGTGCTCACCATCGGGCTCGCGGTCGACGCCAACGTGCTGATCTACGAGCGCATCCGCGAGGAGAACCACGGCGGCCGCTCCGTCATCGCCTCGCTCGATTCGGGGTTCAAGCGGGCCTTTGCGACGATCATCGACTCCAACGTCACGATGTTCGTGGCCGCCCTGATCCTCTATCTCTTCGGCTCGGGCCCGGTGCGCGGCTTTGCGGTCTCGCTCGGCCTCGGCATCCTGACCTCGGTCGTGACCGCGGTGACCATGACCCGGATGATGATCGCGGTCTGGTACCGGGCCAAGCGCCCGTCCGTCCTGCCGATCTGAGGGCGCCCCCGCGATGAAGCTCCTGCGCCTCGCCCCCGAGAACACCCGCTTCGGGTTCATGCGGTTCCGGCGGTTCAGCTATCCGTTCTCGGCCCTCATGTCGATCGTGTCGGTCGTCATGTTCATCCTGGTCGGGGTCAATTTCGGCATCGATTTCGCGGGCGGCACGCTGCTCGAGCTGCGCGCGACCTCCGGCACCGCCGACCTCGGCCGGCTGCGCGCCGCCGGGGAGTCGCTGGGGCTCGGCAACGTCGAGGTGCAGGGCTTCGGCGCCCCCTCGGACGTCACGGTCCGCATCGGCCTGCAGCCGGGCGGCGATCCGGCCCAGCAGGCCGCGGTCGACAAGCTCAAGACCGCCATCGGCGAGGGCTACGAGGTGCGCCGCGTCGAGGTCGTCGGCCCCCGCGTCTCGGGCGAGCTCGTCCAGTCCGGCACGCTCGGCGTCGTGGTCTCGATCTTCGCGGTGCTGATCTACCTCGCGTTCCGCTTCGAGTGGCAGTTCGCTGTGGGCGCCGTGATCGCCACCATGCACGACCTGCTGCTGACGGTCGGCTTCTTCTCGATCACGCATCTCGAGTTCAACACGACCTCGATCGCCGCCATCCTGACCATCGTGGGCTACTCCCTCAACGAGGCGGTCGTCGTGCTCGACCGCATCCGCGAGGTCATGCGCAAGTACAAGCGCCTGTCGACGGCCGACATGATCGACATGTCGATCAACGCCGTCCTGCCGCGCACCATCATGACCGCGACCACGGTGTTCCTCGCGCTGCTCGCCCTGGTGTTCTTCGGCGGCGAGGTCATCAAGTCCTTCTCGCTCGCGATGATGTGGGGCATCTTCGTCGGCACCTACTCGTCGATCTTCATCTGCTCCCCCATCCTGATCTATCTCGGGGTGCGCAGCGAGAACCGGGACAGTTTCGCCGCCGCTCCTCCGCCCCCCGCCACCGCGAAGGGCGCCAAGGCGCCGGTCTGAACGACAAGGCGAGCATCATGCTGGGCGAGAGCGGGGAAGGGTTTGCGGCCGGGGCACACCTGATCGACGCCTATGGGGTCGGCGGGTTCCGGTTCGCCGGGATGTCGCACAAGGGCTCGATCCTGGTGACCGCCACCGGCATCCATGCCTGGGCGGCGACGACCGTGGAGGAGATCACGCCGGGCACGCTCGGCCCGATCCTCGGGGCGCCGGCCGGCAGCATCGAGTTCCTGCTCATCGGCACGGGCGAGCAGATGCGGCCGATCCCGCAGCTCGTGCGGACGCGGCTCAAGAGCGTAGGCATCCGCTGCGACCCCATGGCGACCGGGGCCGCGGCCCGGACCTACAACATCCTCATCGCCGAGCGCCGGCTGGTGGCGGCCGCGCTGCTGGCCGTGCCGTGAGCGCCGGCGCGGACGCCGCGTCGACGCTCGCCGGGCACTATGCCCATTGCGAGGAGCACGTGCGGCGGGGCGACCGCGACAGCTGGCTCGCCAGCCTCTTCGCGCCAGCCGACAAGCGCCGCCACCTTCACGCGCTGACAGCCTTCACGCTTGAGATCGCCGGTATCCGCGACCGGGTCCAGGAGGCGATGGCGGGGGAGCTCCGCCTCCAGTGGTGGCGCGATGCGATTGAGGGCGAGGCGCGGGGCGATGTCGGCGGGCACCCGGTGGCGGCTGCCCTTCTGGACACCGTGCAGCAGTGCCGCCTGCCGCGGGACGCCCTCACCGAGCTCACCGAAGCGCACGAGTTCGACCTCTACGACGACCCTATGCCGACCCTGCACCATTGGGAGAGCTACTGCGAGCAGACGGCCGCGACGCCCATCCGGCTCGCCTCCATCGTGCTCACCGGCAAGCCGGAGCCGGGCGGCATCGCGGCGGCCGCCCATGCCGGCGTCGCGCTCAGCGTCCGCCGGCAGATCACCGAGCTTGCGACCGACCGCAGCCCCGTCTTCCTGCCGGCCGATCTCCTGGCGCGCCACAAGCTCAAGCCCGCCGACATCGAGGCCGGCGTCCTGACGCCCGCCGTCGCCGACGTCCTGGCCGACATGCGGGGCATCGGGCGCCTGCATCTCGATGCGCTGCGTCGGCATCTGGCGACCGTGGACCCGGCCGCGCTGCCGGCCTACCTCACCGTCGCGCTCGTCGAGCCGACGCTGAAACGCAGCGAGCGGCCGCAGGCTGATCCCTTTCACGAGCGCCTCGTCCTGCCGCCCTGGCGACGGCAGTGGCTGCTCTGGCGCGCCAGCCGCCGAGGCGTGGTTTGAGAGACGCGTCGACGGCCATGTCTACAGGACGACATCGAGACGGGCTCGCATAGACCGCCGGTGTCGTCTTTGCGAGCGGAGCGAAGCAATCCACATCCCAGGCTCCGACGGTCCCTGGATCGCCACGGCGCTTCGCGCCTCGCGATGACGGAGCCGGGGGAGGTCGACGCCCGCCACGGCGCTCAAGGATCGTCGGCCCGCGTGTTCGACCAGTCGTGGATGAAGCGGAGCAGCACCTTGGTGTAGCTCTTCAGCTGGTCGATCGAGACCTGCTCGTTGACCGCATGGGCGTGCCGCAACTCGCCCGGTCCGTAGATCACGGCCGGGATGCCCGCCGCGCCGAACCATCCGCCGTCGGTCACGGTCGGCGACACGTCGATCACCGGCGCCGTGCCCGTGACCTCCTCGTGCCGGCTTGCGAGCAGGCGGACGCCCGGGTGCCGCGGGTCGACCTCAAGCGATGGGAAGATCTCGCCCCGATCCTCGATCATGGAGCGCCCGCCCCACACGAAGCGTGGCGGGTTCCGCCGCAGCCACGGGTCGCCCAGTGCCACGGCGGCGACATGCGCCTCGATCTCGCGCGTGATCTCCTCGTGCGTCTCGTTGGGGTAGAAGTGGACCGTGATCCAGAGCCGGCATTCGTCGGCGACGAAGGCGGCATGGCGCCCGCCTTCGATCACGGCCGGATTGATGGTGGTGGTGCCCGGCGGGCAACCCGGGTAGCTCTTGGTCACGGCCCAGTGGCGTTCGAGGTCCTGCAAGCCCGCGATGACCTTGGTCATCTTCTCGATCGCGCTGGCGCC
>CAXUMV010000198.1:6653-6983 GCA_964252065.1 uncultured Lichenihabitans sp. | reverse complement strand
ACCCATCGCGCGCGTACCCTTCTCCCTGGCGGCGGCTTGCATGCCGCCCGCCGCTTTTTGAAATCGACGTTCCGTCCCCGGGCCTTGGGCCCTGATTCTTCGCGTGACGTTGTGACAGAAAGCCCCTGGCGCCGCAACGCAACCCGGCACGGCACGGCGCTGTGTCCCCAGCCCTCGCGTGACAACGCTCTTGCCCAGGCTACAAGGGAGCGGGACAAGACCAGAGACCGCCGGACCGGTCGCTGGCCGAGGCCGGGGTCACGGCCGCCGCAACCGGAGACCCGCGCCATGCCGCACGACGACGCAAGGCCGCGCTTCGGGGCGATGCTC
>CAXUMV010000198.1:6118-6643 GCA_964252065.1 uncultured Lichenihabitans sp. | reverse complement strand
CGTGACCGACCGGGGTCTCGCCGGCGCGCGCACGCTGCCGGACATCGTGGCGGAAGCCGTGGCGGGCGGGGTGACCATGGTCCAGCTCCGGGAGAAGACGGCGAGCACCCGCGCCTTCGTGGCGGAGGCCGAGGCCCTGCTGCGGCTGCTCCGGCCGCACGGCGTGCCGCTCGTGATCAACGACCGGGTGGATGTCGCGCTCGCGGTCGGGGCCGACGGCGTCCATGTCGGGCAGGACGACATGCCGGTCGACCTCGTGCGCCGTCTGGTCGGCCCCGCGATGCTGATCGGGCTCTCGATCACCAGCGATGCCGACATGGCGCGTCCGGACGCAGGCTCCGCCGACTATCTCGGCGTGGGGCCGGTGTTCGCCCAGGCGACCAAGCCCGACGCAACCCCGCCGCTCGGCCTCGAGGGCCTCGCGCGCCTCGCCCGGACGGCGACGCGGCCCGTCATGGCGATCGGCGGCATCGATGCCGGCAATGCCGAGGCGATGCTGCGGGCGGGGGCGGACGGCCTTGCGGT
>CAXUMV010000198.1:4858-6108 GCA_964252065.1 uncultured Lichenihabitans sp. | reverse complement strand
CATTGTCGCGATCGGCGGCATCGGCCCGGCGAATGCGGCCGACGTCATGGCCTGCGGTGTGGACGGCATCGCGGTCGTCAGCGCCATCATGGCCGCCCCGGACCCGCGCGCCGCGGCGCGGGCGATCGGCCGCGGCGCCGGCTGACCGGCTTCAGCTGTGGCTGAACGAGGCGCGCCGAAACGAGAGCGGCGTGCCCGCGGCATCGACCACCACGAGGGGGCCTGAGCCCGGCTGCACCTCGCCGATCCAGGTGACCGGAACGCCGGCCGCGGCGGCGGCGGCCTCGAAGGCCGCCGCCCGCCCGGGCGGCACGCTCGCCAGCACCTCGTAGTCGTCTCCCCCGGTGAGGATCGTGTCCCGGAGGCCTGGGTCGAGGCCGAGGGCGGCCGAGGCCGGCCCCGAGAGGGGCACGCGGGCGGCCTCGAGGCGCCCGGAGACGCCCGACACCCGCAGCATCTTGGCGAGGTCGCCCACGAGGCCGTCCGACACGTCCATGCCGCCGCTCGCCTCACCCAGCGCCGCCCGTAGCGCGAGGCGCGGGGCCGGATGCCAGTAGCGGTCGCGCAGGCGGCCGCGCGAGGGCTCGTCCAGGGCCGCGACCCAGGGCGGCTCGGCGCCGCCCCGCTCGGCCTGCCGCACCGCCAGCCCGAGGGCGCCGTCGCCGATGCTGCCCGACACGTAGATGCGGTCGCCGGGGCGGGCTCCGGTGCGGCGCAGCATGGCGCCTTCGGGCACTAGGCCGAGCGCGGTGATCGACAGCACGAGCGGGCCCGCGGTCGCGACCGTGTCGCCGCCGATCAGCGGGCAGCCGTGCTCGCCCGCGGCCGCGCCCAGCCCGGCCGCGAAGGCCGCAAGCCAGTCCTCCGTCCAGCCCCGCGGCAGCGCGATCGCCAGCAGGAAGCCGAGCGGCGCGGCCGCCTTGGCGGCGAGATCCGACAGGTTGACCCCGAGCGCCTTGGACGCGATCGCGCCGGGCGGGTCGTCGTCGAAGAAGTGCACGCCGGCCGCGACCGCGTCCTTGGTGACCACGAGCTCGAAGCCGGCCGGCACCGCCACGAGCCCCGCATCGTCGCGCAGGCCGAGCCCGGCAGGCCCGGCCAGGGGCGCGAAGTGGCGCGCGATCAGCTCGTCCTCGGAGGGGAGCATCACACGGCTTCGACCGCCACGACGCCGGGCATGGACCGCAGCGCGCCGGCCATGGCGGGCGACAGGCGGTAGCGGCCGCCAAGCTCCACCTCGACCGGATGGC
>CAXUMV010000198.1:1427-4848 GCA_964252065.1 uncultured Lichenihabitans sp. | reverse complement strand
CTCGATCACGATCGACACGCGCGCCTCGCCCCGCCGGTCGAGCCGGCCCGCGATGAGATCGAGCGGGGCGCCGTCGCGCACGTGGATGCGAAGGCCCTTGAGCGTCCGGTGCGCCGCGGCTTCCAGCGACTCGGCCTTGAGGATGCGCACGCGGATCTCGTCCCCCTCCGCGCTCGCCAGCACGTCGATGAGCACCGCCGAGCCCTTCTCGAAGAGGTCGCGATGCTCGCCCAGCGTCTCCTGGAACATGATGGCCTCGAACTGGCCGGTCGGGTCGGACAGCATGACGATGCCGATCTTGTTGCCCGACTTGGTGCGGCGCTCGATCCGGTCGAGCACGCTGACCGCGAGGCGGGCGCTCGACTGGCCGTCCTTCACGGCGCGGGCGAAGGCCGCGAAGGACCGCACGCGCAGGCGCTGGAGGATCGCCGCATAGGCATCGAGCGGATGGCCGGACAGGAAGAAGCCGACCGCATCGAACTCGCGGCGGAGCCGTTCGCCCTCGGACCAGGGGGGCGCCGCGGGCAGCCGGAAGCTGCTCGCCACCTCGGCGGCGTCGAACAGCGCGCTCTGGCCGGCCTGCCGCTCGTCCCCGGCCTGCGCCGACAGCCCGAGCAGCCTATCGAGCCCGGCCACCACCCGCGCCCGGTCGGGCTCGAGCGCGTCGAAGGCGCCCGCCGCGGCAAGGCTTTCGAGCACCTTCCGGTTCACGTCACGGACCGGCAGGCGCAGCGCGAAATCGGCCAGGGAGGCGAAGGGCACCGCCCCGCGCGCCTCCACGATGCTTGCGACCTGCCCCTCCCCGGCGCCCTTGACGGCCGACAGGGCGTAGATGATGGCGGGCGCCCCGCCGGCCGCCACCTCGAAGTCCACCCCCGAGCGGTTGATCGCGGGGGCCTGCACCTCGATGCCGAGCCGGCGAGCCTCGTTGCGGAATTCGGAGAGCTTGTCGGTGTTGGCCTTCTCGAACGTCATCGAGGCGGCCAGGAACTCGACCGGGTAGTTCGCCTTGAGGTAGGCGGTCTGGTAGGCGATCAGCGCATAGGCCGCGGCGTGGCTCTTGTTGAAGCCGTAATCGGCGAACTTCGCCAGCAGGTCGAAGATGGTGTTCGCGGCCCCCCGGTCGAGCCCGCGCTCGACCGCCCCCGACACGAACCTGTCGCGCTGGGCGTCCATCTCGGCCTTGATCTTCTTGCCCATGGCGCGGCGCAGCAGGTCGGCCTCCCCGAGCGAGAAGCCGGACAGGATCTGGGCGATCTGCATCACCTGTTCCTGGTAGATGATGACCCCGTAGGTCTCCTTGAGCGCCACCTCCAGCTTGGGATGGATGTAGTCGGGCTGCTCCTCGCCGAGCTTGCGGGCGCAGTAGACCGGGATGTTGGCCATCGGGCCCGGGCGGTAGAGCGCCACGAGGGCGATCAGATCCTCGAACCGGTCGGCGCGCATCTCGACGAGCGCCTTGCGCATCCCGGCGCTTTCGAGCTGGAACACGCCCACCGTCTCGCCGCGCCCGAGCATCGCATAGGTCACGGGATCGTCGAGCCGGAGCGAGGCGAGATCGACCGCGATGCCGCGGCGGGCGATCAGGGCCACCGCGGTCTGCAGCACCGTCAGCGTCTTCAGGCCGAGGAAGTCGAACTTGACGAGGCCCGCGGGCTCGACCCACTTCATGTTGAACTGGGTCGCCGGCATGTCCGATTTGGGATCGCGGTAGAGCGGCACCAGCTCGTGCAGGGGCCGGTCGCCGATCACGATTCCCGCGGCGTGGGTCGAGGCATTCGAGTAGAGCCCCTCGAGGGTCTTGGACACGGACAGCAGACGCGCGACGCGGGCGTCGCCGGCGGCCGCCTCGCGGAGCCGCGGCTCGCTGTCGATGGCCTGCACGAGGGTCACCGGGTGGGCGGGGTTCTGGGGCACGAGCTTGGCGAGCTTGTCCACCTGGCCGAGCGGCATCTCGAGGACGCGGCCGACGTTGCGCAGCACCCCGCGCGCGAGGAACGAGCCGAAGGTGATGATCTGGGCGACGCGGTCCGCCCCGTAGCGGTCGCGGACATAGGCGATCACCTCGTCGCGGCGGTTCTGGCAGAAGTCGATGTCGAAGTCGGGCATCGACACGCGCTCGGGATTGAGGAAGCGCTCGAACAGGAGCCCGAAGCGGATGGGATCGAGATCGGTGATCGTCAGCGCATAGGCGACCAGCGAGCCGGCCCCCGAGCCGCGGCCCGGGCCGACCGGAATGCCCTGCATCTTGGCCCACTTGATGAAGTCCGACACGATCAGGAAGTAGCCGGGAAACTTCATCGAGACGATCACGTCGAGCTCGAAGGCGAGGCGCGCGCGGTAGGCCTCGGGGTCGAAGCCCGGCGCCGTGCCGTGAGCGAGAAGCCGCGCCTCCAGCCCCGCCCTGGCCTGCTCGCCGAGCGCCGCCGGCTCGTCCACGGCCCCGCCCTCGGCCGTCGTGAAGCTCGGCAGGATCGGGTGCCGGACGCGCGGCCGGTAGACGCAGCGGCGGGCGATCTCGACCGTGTGGGCGGTCGCCTCCGGCAGGTCGGCGAACAGCGCCATCATCTCGGCGCGGGTCTTGAAGCGATGCTCGGGCGACAGCCGCCGCCGCTCCGGCGTGCCGAGCACGGCGCCCTCGGCGATGCAGATCAGGGCGTCGTGCGCCTCGTGGTCGGACGTCGCGGCGAAATAAGGCTCGTTGGTGGCGACGAGACGCAGCCCGTGCCGGTAGGCGAGGTCGAGCAGCACCGGCTCGACGCGCCGCTCGTCGTCGAGGTGATGGCGCTGGAGCTCCACATAGAGGGAGTCCTCGCCGAACACCTCCATGAGACGCACGAGCCGCTGCGCGGCGGCGTCCGGCCGCTCCAGCGCGATCAGCCGGTCCAGCGGACCGGCCGGCCCGCCCGTCAGCGCGATCAGCCCCGGGCCCGCCGCCGCGAGACGGGCGAAGCCGACATGGGGCGCCTCGCCGTCCACGGGATCGAGATAGGCCTGCGAGGCGAGATGCATCAGGGCGTTGTAGCCCTCCGGGCTCGCCCCGAGCAGCACTACCGGCGCGCGTCCGATCCGGCCCGTGTCGAAGCGGCCCCCCAGCGCGGCGCCGTCGCCGAAATCGACCGTCAGCTGGATCCCGATGATCGGCTGGATGGCCTCCTTGGCGATTTTCTCGGAGAACTCGAGCGCGCCGAACAGGTTGTTGGTGTCGGTGATCGCCAGGGCCGGCATGGCATCCGCCGCGGCGAGCTTGGCGAGCTTGGCCATCGTCAGCGCGCCCTCGCGCAGCGAGAACGAGGAATGCACGTGGAGATGGATGAAACCCGGACCGCTCCTCACCCGATGCCCCCGTCCCTCTGCCCGCGCGCCTCCATATCGACCCTGCGGCAGGGCGCCGTCGAGCGATGGTTCGGGCGCCATCCAC
>CAXUMV010000198.1:0-1417 GCA_964252065.1 uncultured Lichenihabitans sp. | reverse complement strand
GCGACCGTGTGGGCGAGGATCGCCACCCCGGCCAGGAACACCATGAGGCAGGACGCCTCAAACAGATCGAGCGCAAGTCGGAACATGGGTCGGTCCTCCTCCGATCATCTTTGTTCATGTTTTGTTCCATGTCAAGCGTGCCTAATGTTCGCCTGCTGCGGCGGGCACCTTCATAAATCCGGAGACGAATCCCCTTACCTCCGCGGAACGGCAAGCTCCGCACCGGCACCGGCGAGGCAACGAATGGCCCGGCGATTTGCTTTGTTCCGGCAGACGGGCTTTGTGCGGAACGGGCGGAGAAGGGCGACGGACCATGACGATAGCTGAAAGCGCCGCGGGATTCTGCGCGATGATGACGGCCGTGCAGGTCGTCAGCACGGGTATCGCGCGCTTCCGGTGCCCGGCGCGGAGGACGGCGCTCCCCCCGCCGCCCGAGGCGCCCGGCGTGTCCATCCTCCGGCCCGTCTGCGGCCTCGACAACTTCGCCAGGGAGACCCTCGAGTCGAGCTTCCTGCTCGACTACCCGCGCTATGAGGTGCTGTTCTGCGCCGCGCGCGCCAGCGACCCCGTGCTGCCCCTGGTCCAGCGCCTGATCGCGGCCCACCCCCACATCCCGAGCCGAATCCTGATCGGCGACGAGGCGATCAACGCCAACCCCAAGCTGAACAACATCGCCAAGGGCTGGACGGCCGCGGCCCACGACTGGATCGTCATGGCGGACTCCAACGTGCTCATGCCGCAGGACTACGTCCAGCGCCTGCTGGCGGCGTGGAAGCCCGACACCGGGCTCGTCTGCTCGACCCCGATCGGCTCGCACCCCGAGGGGTTCTGGGCCGAGCTCGAATGTGGCTTCCTCAATACGCTGCAGGCGCGCTGGCAATATGCCGGGGAGGCGATCGGGTTCGGCTTCGCGCAGGGCAAGACCATGCTGTGGTGGCGGCCGATGCTCGAGGCCGCCGGCGGCATCCGGGCGCTCGGGGCGGAACTCGCCGAGGATGCGGCCTCGACCAAGCTCGTGCGGCGCAACGGCCTGCGGGTGCAGCTCGTCGACAGCCCCTTCCAGCAGCCCCTCGGGCGGCGAAGCTTCGGCGAGGTCTGGGCGCGCCAGATCCGCTGGGCGCGCCTGCGCCGCGTGACTTTCCCGCTGTTCTTCCTCCCCGAGATCCTGACGGGATGCCTGTTCAGCGCGATGGCAGCGGCCTATGCCGCGCCGCGCTTCGACCTCGACCCCGTGGCGGCGGCCCTCGCGGTCGTGTTCGTGTGGTTCGCGGCCGAGGCGGACCTCGCGCGCGCCGCGGGCTGGCGTCTCACCTGGCGCTCGCCCTTCGCCTGGGCTGTGCGCGACCTCCTCCTGCCGGCCCTCTTCGCGGGAGAGCGGCAACTGATCGTCTACCACTTCATGTTCGACCCGTCGTGG
>CAXUMV010000197.1:0-6983 GCA_964252065.1 uncultured Lichenihabitans sp. | reverse complement strand
CTGTCGGCCACCTTCTCCCGCGGGGCGGGAGAAGGGCATGGCTTGGCGAGACTTATGCGACCCCGGTCCTGTAGTCGCGGAGCTCCGACGGTTGACCGTGCGGCCGCGAGCCGTCAAAGACGCAGCCTCAGACCCCGTGCCCCCCTCCCATCCGCAGGAACACCCATGAGCCGCAACGTCTTGTTCCTGCTGATCGGCGCGCTCGTCGTCGTGGTCGCCGTGCTCGGCTACACCACCTACCAGGACCGGAAGGAGCCCGAGGGCCTACAGATCAACCTCGGCAAAGAAGGCGTCGAGATCAAGAACAAGTGAGGCGGCTTTCGCCCTCCCCCGGGCTGCGCTAAGGCAGGGCACGCCGGCGCCGCCGGACGCCCCGCCATCCTGCCGCCCGGGACCCATGTCCGTTCACGCTTCGCTGCCGATCGACCCCGACCTCGCCGCCGCCGCGGGGGTCTCGAGCGCCTGGCCGTTCGAGGAGGCGCGCAAGCTGGTCGCGCGCCTGACGCGCTCGGGCAAGGGCGAGGCGCTGTTCGAGACCGGCTACGGCCCCTCGGGCCTGCCCCACATCGGCACCTTCGGGGAGGTTGCGCGCACCACGATGGTGCGCCACGCCTTCCGGGTCCTGACGGAGGACCGCATTCCGACGCGCCTCGTCGCCTTCTCGGACGACATGGACGGGCTGCGCAAGGTCCCCGACAACGTGCCCGACAAGGCGATGCTGGCCCGCCATCTCGGCAAGCCGCTGAGCGCCGTGCCGGATCCCTTCGGCACGCATGCGAGCTTCGGCGCCCACAACAACGCGCGGCTCCGCGCCTTCCTCGATGCCTTCGGGTTCGACTACGAGTTCGTGTCCTCGACGGACGCCTACCGGGCGGGCGTCTTCGACGCGGCGCTCCGCCTGATGCTCGAGCGTTACGAGGCCGTCATGGCCATCATGCTGCCGAGCTTCCGCGAGGAGCGGGCCGGGACCTATTCGCCGTTCCTGCCCCTGCATCCCCGGACAGGCATCGTCATGCAGGTGCCGCTCACCGGGCACGACGCCGCGAGAGGCACGATCGACTGGAGCGATCCCGCCACCGGCGAGACGTTCACGACGCCCGTCACCGGCGGTCACTGCAAGCTGCAGTGGAAGCCCGACTGGGCGATGCGCTGGCACGCGCTCGGGGTCGACTACGAGATGGCCGGCAAGGACTTGATCGACAGTGTCAAGCTGTCGGGCCGTATCGTGCGGGCGCTCGGCTCCGAGCCGCCGGAGGGGTTCAACTACGAGCTGTTCCTGGACGAGAAGGGCCAGAAGATCTCGAAGTCCAAGGGTAACGGGCTGACGATCGACGACTGGCTCGCCTATGCCTCGCCCGACAGCCTTGCGCTCTTCATGTACGGCAGGCCGACCGCGGCCAAGCGCCTGCACTTCGACGTGATCCCCCGCGCCGTGGACGACTACCTTGCGGCGCTCGAGGCCTTCCCGCGCCAGGGCGCGAAGGAGCGGCTCGGCAATCCGGTCTGGCACATCCACGGCGGTGCCCCGCCTGCGCCCGAGCGCCTCGGGGCCGGCGAGGGAGGGAGCGCCGTCTCCTTCGCCATGCTGCTGAACCTCGTCGCGGTCGCCAACACCGAGGACCCGCAGGTGCTCTGGGGCTTCCTGCGCAACTACGCGCCAAGCGTCGACCCCGCGACGCACCCGCGCCTCGACGGGCTGGTCCGCCATGCGGTGCGCTACTATCGCGACTTCGTGCGGCCGGCCAAGCGCTACCGTGCCCCGGACGAAGTCGAGCGGGGCGCGCTGCTGGCCCTCTCCGGCATGCTCGACGCCCTCCCCCCGGGCGCGAGCCCGGAGGCCATCCAGACGGCGCTCTACGATGTCGCCCGCCCCATCCCCCGCTACCAGGATTTCGCAGCCAAGACCGCGACCCCGGAGCGGCCCGGGGTGTCGAACGAGTGGTTCAACATGCTCTACCAGGTGCTGCTGGGCGAACCGCGCGGACCCCGCTTCGGGTCCTTCGTGGCGCTCTACGGGATCGAGGAGACCCGCGCGCTCGTCGCCAAGGCTCTCGACGGCCGTCTTGCGGCCGAGCACCAGACCTTCCTCACCGAGCGAGACGCCGCCGAGTAAGTCCCTTCTCCCGCCCGCGGAAGAAGGGGCCCGACAGGGCGGATGAGGGGACTCGCGGCACCACGCCGGCCCGAAGGACGATGCCTTGCTGATCTACAAGATCACGCCCGAGACCGCCTGGCGGGCCGCCGAGACCGCGGGCGTCTTCGACGGTGCGCCGGTCGATCGCGCCGACGGCTATATCCATTTCTCGACAGCCGCCCAGGCCCGCGAGACCGCGGCCCGGCACTTTGCGGGCCAGGCCGGCCTGCTGCCCGTCGCCGTCGAGGCCGAGGCGCTCGGCCCGGCGCTGCGGTGGGAGCCGTCGCGGGGCGGCGCGCTCTTTCCGCACCTCTACGGCCCGCTGCCGATGAGCGCCGTCCGCGCCGTCGTCGCGCTTCCGCTCGATCCCGACGGCCTGCACCGGTTCCCGGACGAGGTCGCGTGATCGGGGCCGTCGCCGCGGCCCTCCGGCCGGTGCTGCTGCGGCTCGATCCCGAGACGGCGCATGGCCTGACGATCGGCGGCCTGCGGCTCCTGCCCGCCGGACGCCCGGCGGCGGACGATCCGCGACTGGCCGTCCGGGCGCTGGGTCTCGCGTTTCCCAATCCGCTCGGGATAGCGGCCGGCTTCGACAAGGACGCCGCGGTGCCGGACGCGCTGCTCGCTCTCGGCTGCGGCTTCACCGAAGTCGGCACGCTCACCCCGCATCCGCAAGCCGGCAATCCGCGCCCCCGCGCCTTCCGGCTGCCCGCCGGCCAGGCGATCATCAACCGCTACGGCTTCAACAACGGGGGCCATGCGGCGGCCCGCGGGCGGCTGCTGGCGCGACAGGACCGCGGCGGGATCGTCGGCGTCAACATCGGCGCCAACAAGGAGACGGCGGACCGGGCCGCCGACTACGTCGCGGGCGTCGCGGCCTTCGCCGATCTCGCCTCCTACTTCACGGTGAACGTCTCCTCGCCCAACACGCCCGGCCTGCGGGATCTCCAGGCCGCCGCCGCCCTCGACGACCTTCTGGCCCGCGTCGGCGAAGCGCGCGAGGCGGCGGCCGCCCGGCATGGCCGGCGCGTGCCGCTGCTGCTCAAGATCGCGCCCGATATCGCCGAGACCGCCCTCGACGATGTCGTCCGCGTGGCGCGGGACCGCCGGCTCGACGGCATGATCGTCTCGAACACCACCGTGGCGCGGCCGCCCGGCCTCGCCCCGGCCTCCGCCGCGAACGAGGCCGGCGGCCTGTCGGGCCGCCCACTCTTCGAGCCCTCGACGCGCCTGCTCGCCCTCGCCTTCCTGCGGATCGAGGGGCAGTTCCCGCTGGTCGGCGTCGGCGGCATCGAGGATGCCGCGACGGCGCTGGCGAAGATTCGGGCGGGCGCGACGCTGCTGCAGCTCTATACCGCGCTGGTCTACCGGGGCCCCGCTCTCATCCCCAAGATCAAGCAGGGCCTCCTGGCCGCGCTGCTTGGCGGAGGCTCGACGCTTGCCGCCGAGGTCGGCCGCGACGCCGCCGGGGCAGCAAGAGAAACGCCCTGATCCACGCCGATCAGCGCGGCCCGCGGATCGTCAGAAGTCGCATGACGAACCAGATCGGCACGACGATCACGGCGCCTGCGAGGATGAAGCGGCCCGCCTGCCCGAACGCCTCGAACCCCATATTCCATAGCCGCTCGCCGACCCGCAGCACGCTGCGCAGCACGTCGACCGGCTCGACGTTCAGCCACATCAGCAGCGCGCCCACGACCAGCGAGGCGAAGACCAGCCGGACCAGCACGGTCAGGGGAGGCCCGCCCAGGAAGCGGGCGGCGGGCGCGGGCCGTGCCGGGGTGACGTCGTTGTTCCAGGCCATGGGCTCGGGCTCGCCTTTCGATCGCGTGTAGATGTGCGGTCGTCGCTGCCCGCACGCAACCCCCTGGCCGTCCCGGCGAGGCGGTCCCCGGCGTTTGCACTCTTTGAACGCTTGCTCTTTAACGTCTCGTTTTCGAGCTGTAGGAGATCCGGGCCGATGGTCCGCAAATATTTCGGAACCGACGGCATTCGCGGCCGCGCGAACGGCGTCATCACCCCCGACCTCGCCATGAAGGTCGGCCAGGCGACGGGCCTCCTCTTCCAGCGCGGCGAGCATCGCCACCGGGTGGTGATCGGCAAGGACACGCGCCTGTCGGGCTACATGATCGAGTACGCCATGGTCGGCGGCTTCACCTCCGTCGGCATGGACGTCATGCTGCTCGGCCCGGTGCCGACCCCGGCCGTCGCCATGCTGACCCGCTCGATGCGGGCCGATGTCGGGGTGATGATCTCGGCCTCGCACAACGCCTACGAGGACAACGGCATCAAGCTGTTCGGCCCCGACGGCTTCAAGCTCGGCGACGAGACCGAAGGCGAGATCGAGCGGCTGCTGGACACCGATCTCAGCCCCCGGCTGGCCGCCTCGAAAGCGCTCGGCCGCGCCAAGCGCATCGAGAGCGTGCACGCGCGCTACATCGAGTTCGCCAAGCGCACTCTGCCCCGCAACCTCTCGCTCGAAGGCCTGCGGGTGGTGGTCGATTGCGCCAACGGCGCCGCCTACAAGGTGGCGCCCGAGGCGCTGTGGGAGCTCGGGGCCGAGGTCTTCTCGATCGGCATCGAGCCCGATGGCTTCAACATCAACCACAATGTCGGATCGACGGCGCCCGAGGCGCTGGTCGCCAAGGTGCGCGAGATGCGGGCCGACGTCGGCATCGCGCTCGACGGCGACGCCGACCGGCTGCTGATGGTCGACCAGCGCGGCAACGTCATCGACGGCGACCAGATCATGGCGGTCATCGCCGAAAGCTGGAAGGAGGACGGCCGGTTGTCGCGCCCCGGCATCGTCACCACGATCATGTCCAACCTCGGGCTCGAGCGCTACCTCGAGGGCCTCGGGCTCGGCATGGTCCGCACCGCGGTCGGCGACCGCTACGTGCTCGAGCACATGCGCGAGCACGGCTTCAACGTGGGCGGCGAGCAGTCGGGCCATATGATCCTGTCCGACTACGCGACGACGGGCGACGGCCTCGTGGCGGCCCTGCAGGTGCTCGCGGTGGTCAAGCGCAAGAACCGGCCCGTCAGCGAGGTGTGCCACCTCTTCGAGCCCCTGCCGCAGATCCTGAAGAACGTCCGCGTCGGCGGCCAGATCCTGTCCGACAACCGCATCGCGAGCGTCATCGAGCAGCAGCGCAAGCGCCTCGGCGCCGCCGGACGCCTGGTGATCCGTCCCTCGGGCACCGAGCCCGTCATCCGGGTCATGGGCGAGGGCGACGACCGCGACCTCGTGGCGGCCGTCGTCGACGACGTGTGCGCCGCCTTCCGGGCAGCGCCGGAACCGGCGGTGGCGGCGGAGTAGGCCGCCGGCCGTGCCGTCCTGGCGAGGCGCGTCGGCGCCGTGGCAATCCGTTCCCCCGTCGAGGTGCCGGGTTATGGATCGCGTCGCTGCGCTCGCGACGACGACATCGTCGGACGCAAGCTCGTTGTCCTCGAAGCAGCGTGGGACGTCCGTCTGAAACGAAACCGGCCCGCCTCTTTCGAAGCGGGCCAGTCGACTCTGTCATCGCGAAGCGCAAAGCGCCGTGGCGATCCAGGGAAGGTGCCAAGGGCCCGGCCATGAATCGCTTCGCTGCGCTTGCGAAGACGACACGGGGGGTTCTGGCCCCGCTTGCCCTCGATGCGGCTCTGTCTCAGAGCCGGTTGAAGCGGCTCGCGTCCGTGGTGCTCGTCGTCAGGCTCGCCCGGTCGCGCTCGATCTCGTCGGCCGAGTAGTGCGGGGCGTTGGCGTCGAAGCCCGTCCAGCCGGCGGCCTCGTAGTCGGTCCGGCGCTTGGCCGGGTCAACGGCGCCATGCTGCAGGACGGTGCGGGCCGCGGACGCCATGTCGTCCGAGACACGCGCCGAGACGAGGCTGCCGCCGCGACGGACGCCCTCGGCGTAGACGTGGGCGTCCTCGTGGCTCACGCCGGCGCCGGTCAGGGAGCCGAGCAGGCCGCCCGCCGCCGCGCCGATCCCCGCGCCGGTCGCGGTGGCGACGAGCCATCCGGCCGCCACGATGGGGCCGACCCCCGGGATCGCCAGGAGGCCGAGACCGGCCAGGAGGCCGGCGCCGCCGCCAATCACGGTGCCGGCCGTGGCGCCGGTGCCCGCGGCGTTGGCCGTGGTCTGGTCGACGACCCGGTCGTCGTCAGACGACCAGCGGTTGCTGGCGTTGTTGGAGACGATGCTGATGTCGCTATGCGGAATGCCGTGGCTTTCCAGCTTCTGCACGGCGGCCGAGGCCGCCTCGTAGGTGTCGAAAAGGCCGGTTACGGTCTGGGTCATGGTCTGGTCCTCAATCTGATGGTCGGATGGCGCGGTCGGTCACTGGGCGACGACGTTGCCCTTGAAATCCAGGCCCACCGGAACGTTCTGGCCGTTCTTGCTGGCGGTGCCGCGCCACACGCCCATGTCGTCCTTCTTGAGCGCGCTTACGCCCGAATAGCCGGCCTCTTCGATGCGGCCCTTGGCCTGGCTCTCGGTGAAGCTGTTCGCCCCCGAGGCGGCGCCATTGGTCATGGCGGGTGCCATCATGGTGTTGTCGGCGGCCCATGCGGCCGGGGTGACCGCCAGGAATGCGCCGAGGAGACACACGCCCCAAGCCTTGTTCTTGTTCACAGTCGGAACTCCTTGTTGCTGTCTCGACAGGCCCGAAACAGCGGCGGGGTGCCGCTTGTTCCTTGCGCACTCTGAGTAAAATGAGCGCATAGGCGGCGCGGGACGGCGGCGATCCCCCTGCCGTCCCGCCGTGCCTTCGGGCCTGCACTCTGCTAGGCAGGCCCGATGAGCGAGCCCCTCGATCCCACCCTCCCCCTCGATCCGGAGGCGCGTCACAAGGCCAAGATGGCCCG
>CAXUMV010000196.1:0-6988 GCA_964252065.1 uncultured Lichenihabitans sp. | reverse complement strand
GGACGACGAGCTCAAGACCGCCCTCGGGGTCCACCTCGAGGAGACCAAGGCGCAGGTGAAGCGCCTGGACCAGGTGTTCAAGCTCATCGGCGAGAAGGCCGAGGGCGTCCAGTGCAAGGCCATCGAGGGCATCATCGCCGAGGGCGACGAGGTCATCGAGGAGTTCAGCGGCGGGGAGGCGATCGACGCCGGCCTGATCTCGGCCGCGCAGGCGATCGAGCATTACGAGATCACCCGCTACGGGACAATGCTGGCCTGGGCCAAGCAGCTCGACCTCAGCGAGGTCGCTGACCTCCTCAAGGAGACCCTGATCGAGGAGGAGAACACCGACGAGATCCTGTCCGACCTCGCCGAATCCGCGGTCAACGCCGACGCGGCCTCGGCCAGCTGAGACGGCGCCGTCCTACGCCACCGCGCGATAGAGCGGAGAGGTGTCGGCCCTCTCGTCCCGGTGCGAGGGGCGGGTCGTCTTGGGGCCGAGCAGAGCGAGCGTCAGCTCGGCTTCGATCTGCGTCAGGCCCGTTTGCGGGATGCCGGCGAGCCTGATGGGCGCGCCGGTGGCTTCGAGGAGCACGGACCAGCTTTGGTCGGGCTCCTGGCGAACGGTGTAGCTGGATTGCATCGCGGCCTCCCAAAGGCCGACGCTGCTCCCGAAAGGTTACCGCTTTCCTACCGCCCTCGCTTCACCGGCATCGCTCAGGCGACCATCAGCACGGCGTCGTCGAGCATGGCTTCGATGGCGGCGGCCGGGACCGGGCGGCCATAGAGCCAGCCCTGGCCGACGTCGCACCCGAGATCGCGCAGGAGCGAGGCGACCTCCTCGGTCTCGACGCCTTCGGCCACGGTGGACAGGCCCAGGCTGTGGCCGAGCCCGACCACGGCCGAGACGATCTTCCCGCTCTCGCGGTCGGTCGCCATGGCGGCCACGAAGCTCGCGTCGATCTTGAGCTTGTCGAAGGGCAGCGAGTGCAGGTGCTTGAGGCTGGCGTAGCCCGTCCCGAAGTCGTCGAGCGCGAGGCGGACGCCCAGGGCCTTGAGCTGCCCCAGCAGCGCCCGGGCGAGCGGAAGGTCGCCGACCAGCGCGCTCTCGGTCACCTCGATCTCGAGGCGATGGGCGGGAAAGCCGGTCTCGCGCAGGATGTCGTCGATCATGGCCGGCAGGCCGACATCGCGCAACTGAAGCGGGGAGACGTTGCAGGCGACGGTGAAGTGGTCGGGCCAGTGCACGGTCGCGATGCAGGCGCGCCGGAGCAGCCGGTCGGTCAGGGCGCCGATCAGCCCGAGATCCTCGGCCAGCGGGATGAAGGCCACCGGAGGCACCATGCCGCGCGTCGGGTGGGGCCAGCGGGCCAGCATCTCCACCCCGATCAGCCGTCCCGTGGTCATCGCCACCAAGGGCTGGAAGTAGGGGATGATGGCATCGTCTGCGATCGCCCGCCGGAGGTCGTTCTCGAGAAGCACGCGGGAGCGGACCTCCTCGTCGATGCCGCGGTCGAAGGCCCGCACGCAGCCCCGCCCGTCCGCCTTGGCGCGCCGCAGCGCGAGGTCGGCCTGCTGCATCAGGAGGTCGATGTCGCTGTCGCCGCGCTCGGCATGGGTGACCCCGACGCTCGCGCCGAGCTGGACCATGGTGCCGTTGTCGAGGCTGAAGGGCTCCATCATGGCTTCCACGACGCGGTCCGCGACGTTGAGCGCCCCGGCCGTGTCCGAGGACCCGGCCTCGGTGTCGTGGGGAACGATGATGCCGAACTCGTCGCCGCCCAGCCGGGCGACGATGTCGCCGAAGCGCACCGCCGCGAGCAGGCGCGTCGCGACGAGCTGCAGCAGGCGGTCGCCCGCCGGGTGGCCGTAGCCGTCGTTCGCCGCCTTGAACCGATCGAGATCGAGGATGAGCAAGGAGCAGGGCGCGGCGCTCGCCCCGGCGCGGGCGAGGGTCGCCCTGAGATCGATGTAGAACTGGCGGCGGTTGGGCAGTTCGGTCAGGAAGTCGGTCCGGGCCATGGTGGCGGCGCGGGCCAGTGCGCCCCGCACCCGGATGCGGCCGCCGAGCGCGATGACCAGCGTCACGAGGGCCGCGGTCAGCGCGAGGGCGGCCGTTCCCATCCACACGCGGTTGTTAATGTCGTCGGCGTGGCTGCCGGCCGCCTTCGTCAGCTCCTGCCCGAACACCTCCTGGCCGGTGGCGTAGACGTCCTTCAGATAGCCGAATTCCGGCCCGCCCAGGAGGTCGCGTGCGCTGCGGAGGTCGCCGTCGGCCGCAAGCGCGAGCGCGCGCCGCTCCATCGTGAGGAGGTCGCGGTGGGCCTCGGCGGTGGTGGAGACGAGCTGCGCGCGGATCTCGGCCGGGGCGAGTTCCGCGGCCTCGGCGATGGCGGCATCGAGCTTGGGAACGGCTTCCTCGAAGCGCTCGGCCCAGCGCCGGTCGCCTGTCGCGGCGGCGACCTGCGCCGACATGGTCAGCCATTCGTCGAGATAGGTGATGGTGCCCCGCAGCTCCGCGACCCGCACGGCGCGCTGGGAGGCGACATGCATCTCCTCGCGCGTCGCCGCGCCCGTCCAGCTCAGGATCGCGAGCACGGCGAAGGTGGCGATGACCGCCAGGGGGATGCTGACGCGCCGGACCGACGCATAAACCAATGCGGCTTTCTGAAGGGCAGGATGTCGATCGGATCCGGTCATGCTGCAAGCTTGACCACCCTGGTTTAACGAGGGTTTGAGAACTGCCGCCAAGTGGATCAAGAGTGCGTCATCCTATGGAAAAGGATCGTTATACTTAAGCGAGTCCTGCGAGCGGCGGAGGTGCGGGCGGCGGTAGGCTGGGCGGCGCGCGGCGCGCGGCACGGCGAGGCTTGTTCCCAGGCCCGCAACGGTGCATGTCGCCTCCAGCCGCCGCGCGGCTCTCTGGATGGAGGCGGGTGCTTGCCCATGGACATCGGTGTCGACAGCTTCGCAGCCACCCTGCCGGATCCGGTGACCGGCCTGCCGCCGGCGCCGGTCGACCGGATCGCCCATCTCATCGAGGAGGTGGAGATCGCGGATCGGGCCGGGCTCGACGTGTTCGGCATCGGCGAGCACCACAGGGCTGATTTCCTCGATTCCGCGCCCGCGGTGATCCTGGCTGCGGCCGCCGCGCGCACGCGGACCATCCGGCTCACCAGCGCGGTCACGGTGCTGAGCGCCGCCGACCCGGTCCGCGTCTTCCAGGAGTTCGCGACCCTCGACCTGATCGCCAAAGGGCGGGCCGAGATCGTGGTGGGCCGGGGCTCCTTCGGCGAAGCCTACCCGCTGTTCGGCCTGCGCATGGAGGACTACGACGACCTGTTCGTGGAGAAGCTCGACCTTCTCCTCCAGCTGCGCGCCTCGACCCACGTGCGGTGGTCGGGCACCCACCGCCCGGCCCTGACCGGGCAGGGCATCTACCCGCGTCCCGTGCAGGACATGCTGCCGGTGTGGGTCGGGGTCGGGGGCAGCCCCAACTCATTCGCCCGGGCCGGCATGCTGGGGCTGCCCCTCATGGTGGCGATCATCGGCGGCGAGTTCAGGCGGTTTCGGCCGCTGGTCGACCTCTACCGCGAGGCCGGGCGCCGGGCCGGCCATCCGCCCTCCCGGCTCCGGGTCGGGGTCCACGCGCTCGGCTTCGTGGGCGCCACCACGGCGCAGGCCAAGGACGCGTTCTTTCCCGGCTGGGCGCAGATGTTCACGACGATCGGCCGGGAACGCGGCTGGGCGCCCTCGACCCGCGCGCAGTTCGAGGCCATGTGCGGCTCCGGCGGGGCGTTCCTGGTCGGCGACCCCGAGACGGTGGCGGCCAAGATGCTGGCCGCGAGCGAGACGCTCGGCGGCCTGTCCCGCATCACGTTCCAGATGAGCTCGGCCTCGCTGGACCACGACGCGATGAAGACCTCGATCGAGCTCCTCGGGACGGAGGCCGCGCCGCGCGTGCGGGCCCGGACCGCCGCGGCGGACCAGGGCGCCGCCGCCCCGTGAGCCGCCAAGCCGGAGGACCTTAAGCTCCAGGCAAGGGAGGGGTGGCAATTCAACCGGCGGCCGTGGGAACCGGGGCAGGGCGCCGATGGGGTCGGGACGACATCTGCCGGACCGAGGCGGCCGCCTTGCCACGCCCGAGGACGTCCGATGGAAGCGCTGAATCTGCTGTTCCCCTTCGGGGTCCACGTCTCCGGCATCATCCACGTCGGCGCCAATATCGGGCATGAGTTCGCCGACTATGTGCAGGCCGGCGTCGGGACGGTGGTCTATGTCGAGCCCACCCCGGCGGCCTTCGGCATCCTGCAATCGCGGGTGGAGCAGCGCAGCGGCCACTATGCCGTGCAGGCGCTCTGCTCGTCGGTGGAAGGCCAGCAGGTCACCTTCAACGTCGCGAGCAACGGCGCCGAGTCCTCGAGCCTGTTCGAGCTCGGCAACCACGGCATCATCTACCCACAGATCCACTACACGGACCGGCTCGACCTCACCACCACGACGGTCGACCGGATCGTCGAGACGCGTTTTCCCGACAAGACGCTGAACCTCCTCGTGATCGACGTGCAGGGCGCCGAGCTCCTGGTGCTGCAGGGCGCCCCGCGGACGCTCGAGAAGGTGGAGGCCATCTATTGCGAGGTCGCCGACATCAGCCTCTACGAGGGGAGCTGCACCTGGCCCGAGATCCACGCCTTCCTGGGCGGGCACGGGTTCCGGCTCAAGCACATGTCGATCAACCGGCACAACCAGGGCAACGCCCTGTTCCTCAAGGAGCAGGCCTACGGGTCGGCCCTCCGCCTCGACACGGTGTCCCGGCCGGGGATCAATATCGCGCTGAACAAGCCCGCGACGCAAAGCAGCCTCAGCCCGTATTCCACGCCCGACGACGCGGGCGGGGCGGTCAACGGCGCGATCACGGGCGGCTTCGGGTTCCATACGGCCAAGGAGGACCGGCCCTGGTGGCAGGTGGACCTTCTCGCGCCCACCCGGCTCGACGAGGTCATCGTCTTCAACCGCCTCGATGCCTGCGCGGCGCGCGCCTACTCGTTCGTCCTGAAGCTCGGCGACGAGGCGGGCGGCTTCCACGAGGTGCATGCCCAGGGCGGCCGCCCGTTCGGAGGGCGCGACGGCACGCCGGCCCGCATCGCGCTCCACGGCGCCGAGGCCCGCTTCGTGCGGATCGAGCTCACCTCCAACGAGCACCTGCACCTCGACGAGGTCGAGGTCTACCCCGCCGCCGCAAGCCCGGAGCCGATCGGGACCGGCGCGCCGCCGAGGACGAAACGCGCCCGGCGACCCGCACGGCCGCGCGGCTAGGGGCGCCCGTGTTGCCCGACCCGGGCCTCCTCAACGTCGCGATCGGCGGGGAGGCGTCGCAAAGCTCCTTGTCGATCTGGTCGCGGGACGGCGAGGCCGCCAACGCCATCTCGGGGGCGATCAGGGGCGACTTCGCCTTCCACACCGACCGCGAGGCCGGGCCCTGGTGGCAGGTCGACCTCGGACACGTCTATCCGGTGGAGTCGATCGTCGTCCACAACCGCCTGTCGGGCCTGCACGGGCGTGCCCGCACGCTGAAGGTCGAGATCGCCGAGCAGGCGGACCGCTGGATCCTGATCCATGCCGGCTACACGCATTTCGGCGCGCGGGGCGGTCTCGGCCTGCCCCTGACGCTCCCGATCGGCAGCGAGCTGCAGGCCCGCTACGTGCGGATCTCCCTGCTCGAAGCCGAGTATCTGCACCTGTCGCAGGTCGAGGTGCTGGCGCGGCGCGACCTCGTCGCCCTCGGCCGCTATGCGCAGCAGCACGGCCTTGCCGGCCTTCACAGGGCCACAACCGATTTCGGCCGGCCCTACACGCTCGAGCGGGCGGACGAGGGCGCCGACGACCGGATCGCCGGGCTCAAGATCAATTTGTCCGGCCGCTTCGGCAACATCCTGCTGCAGACCACCCATGCGATCGAGCTCGCGCGGCGGACCGGGCTTCCTTTCGTCCAGCTCGCCTACCACGAGCTCCTCGACATCGCGGCGCCCGCGACGGTCGACGGCGTCACGGTGCTGCCGGCCGGAGCGCCCCTGCCGCCGGACGGCCTGTTCCTGACCGGCGTCTTCTTCGACTCCACGGTGTTCGCCCCGGTGCTGGGCCCCCTGCTGCGGTGCTCGCCCGCCGACGAGACGGTCCACAACGAGATCGCCCGGCGCATCGTGCGGCCCCACCTCCTGTCCGGCCTGCCGCTGCCCGGCGAGCAGCATCCGGCCGACGAGGTCACCATCCACATCCGCTCCGGCGACCTGTTCCAGGCCGGCCAGGAGGTCGACCGGGCCTACCGGCAGCCGCCGCTCGCCTTCTACACGCTGGTCGTCGGGCGCCTGCGCGCCGCCGGACTGATCAGCCGCGTCCGCCTCATCTTCGAGGACAGGGCCAATCCCTGCATCGACCGGCTGGAGGCCTGGCTCGGCGAGCAGGCGATCTCCTGCCGGGTGCAGTCGGGCACGCTTCACGAGGACATGTCGGCCCTGATCGACGCGCCGCATCTGGTGTTCGGCTACGGCACGTTCGGCTACGCGGCCTGCCGCCTGTCCCGGCACATCCGGACGCTGCACTACTTCGCCCCCGAGCTCGGCGGGCGCTATGGCCTGATCGAAACCATCGGGGAGGTCTATGCCGTCTCCGACCGGCAGGGCGCGTACATCAAGGCGCTGGATTGGGGCGGCGCGGAGCGCGGGGAGTGGATGAACACGCCCGAGCAGCGCCACATGATGCTCACCTACCCGGAGGCGTGGCTCCAGGTCGAGGTGCCCGCGCGTCCGCCGGTCGAGGAGTTGGCTCCGACCGGCTGAGGCGGCTTGGAGCGGGTGAAGGGAATCGAACCCTCGTATTCAGCTTGGAAGGCTGCTGCTCTACCATTGAGCTACACCCGCGTCCGTCGTGGACGCGACAGGATACCACGCAAGGGAGTGGTGGAGGAGGTAGGACTCGAACCTACGAAGGCATAGCCAGCGGATTTACAGTC
>CAXUMV010000195.1:0-7095 GCA_964252065.1 uncultured Lichenihabitans sp. | reverse complement strand
TGTCGCTCGGCACGGCGCTCACCACCGGCGCCCTCGCCGCCCTCGCCGTGCTGGGGCGGGCGCTCGCGATTCGGGTTCTGGGGCGGGGCTCGCAACGGAGCACGCTCCTGGTCGCGGCGCTGGAGGTCGCGGCGGCGGCCGTCGTGCTGCTGGCCGGGCTCTCGCTCCTGCTGGGCACCGCGCGCCTTGGGGGCGCCTGAGGGTTGACGCCGGTGCTGCCCGGGTGCGACAGGCGGCCATCGCTCATCTCCTCGAAGGGTCCCACCCGATGCCCACCGCCATCGATGTTCTGTGCATGGGCAATGCGATCGTCGACATCATCGCCCCGGTCGAGGAGGACTTCCTCCTGGACCAGGGGGTCGCCAAGGGCGGCATGACGCTGATCGACGAGGCCCGGGCCGAGGCGATCTACACCGCCATGGGACCGGTGACGGTGATCTCCGGCGGCTCGGCGGCCAACACCGCGGTCGGCGCCGCAAGCTTCGGGGTCGCGGCCGCCTATACGGGCAAGGTGCGCGACGACGAGGTCGGCGGGTTCTTCACGAGGGATCTCCGCACGACCGGCGTCGCGTTCGGGACGGCGCCTGCGACCGGCGGGCCCGCGACGGCGCGCTCCTACATCCTCGTGACGCCCGACGGCCAGCGCACGATGAACACCTATCTCGGCGCCTGCCAGAACCTCACCACGGCCGACATCGACGAGGACACCGTCAGGGCGGCCGGCATCCTCTATCTCGAGGGCTACCTGTGGGACCCGCCCGCCGCCAAGGACGCCTTCGTGAAGGCGGCCGGCATCGCGCATGCGGCCGGCCGCCGCGTCGCCCTCACGCTGTCCGACAGCTTCTGCGTCGACCGCTACCGGGCCGAGTTCCTGGACCTCATGCGCTCGAAGACCGTCGACATCGTGTTCGCCAACGAGGGCGAGCTTCACGCGCTGTACCAGACCGCTGATTTCGTCACGGCGCTCGAGGCCTTCAGGGCCGAGGGCGTGCTGGGCGCGGTTACCCGGGGGGCCTCGGGCTGCGTGGTGGTGCACGGGGACGAGACCGTGACGGCCGAGGCGTTCCCGATCGAAACGCTGGTCGATTCGACCGGGGCGGGCGACCTCTACGCCGCCGGGTTCATGGCCGGGCTGGCGCGGCGAAAGCCGCTGAAAACCTGCGCGGCGCTGGCCTCGCTGGCGGCCGCGGAGGTCATCCAGCACCTGGGGGCGAGGCCTGCCACCAGCCTGTCCAGGCTGGCGGCCGAGCACGGCCTCGCGCTCTGATCAGGCCCCGACCGCGGCGAGCGGACGGTCGGCAGGCTCCGCCTCGAGCGCGTAGCTGTTCCAGAGGGCCGCCGGGCCGAGGCTTGCGACGAAGGCCGCATGGGCCGCGAGTTCCGCGGCGGTGATGACGGCGGGCAGCGCATGCGGCCGGCGCGGCGCCGGGCCGACGGCCACCGCGGCGCGTGCCCCGGCACCCTGGCGCTGCAGCCCGAGCGTGATCTGCCGGCCGCCGAGCAGCTCCGCATAGACCTCGGCCAGGATCTCGGCGTCGATCAGCGCCCCGTGCTTGACGCGGCGCGTGTTGTCGATGCGGTAGCGCTGGCAGAGCGCGTCGAGCGAGGCCGGGGCGCCCGGATGCCGCCGCCGGGCCAGGGCCAGGGTGTCGATGACGAGTTCCATGGCGATCGGCGGATGGCCGTGGGCCAGGAGCTCGGCGTTGATGAAACGCATGTCGAACTCGGCATTGTGGATCACGAGCCGGGCATCGCCCACGAACTCCAGGAACTCGGGGGCCACGTGACGGAACACGCGATGCTGGGCGAGGAACGCCGCCGAGAGGCCGTGGATCGCGAAGGCGTCCTCCGGCATGTCGCGCTCGGGATTGAGGTAGCAGTGGAAATGGGCGCCGGTGCGCACCGAGTTGATGAGCTCGACGCCGGCGATCTCGACCAGCCGGTCCCCCTTGGCGGGATCGAGGCCGGTGGTTTCGGTGTCGAGGACGATTTCCCGCATCAATCCTTCGCTGCTTGCTGGCGCGGCCCGGCTCGACAGCCGGCCAGGAGCTCCGCCACCGCGGCCCGCGCCACCGCGAAGCCCTGGCCGGTGTCGATGACGTGGTCCGCCCGGGCGCGCTTGTCGGCGTCCGGCATCTGTCTGCTGAGTATCGCCGAAAACAGGGCGTCCGTCATGCCGGGCCGGGCCAGCACGCGGGCCTTCTGCACAGCTTCCGAGGCCGACACGACGACCACGGCATCGACCTCGGCGTCCCCGCCGGTCTCGAACAGCAGCGGGATGTCGAGAACCGCGACCAGATGCCCGCCCGCCCTCGCCTCGGCCAGGAAGGCCTCGCGCCGCGCGCGCACCATCGGATGGATCAGGGCCTCGAGCCGCTTCAGAGCGGCGGCATCCCCCATCACGCGGTCGCGCAGGCGGGTGCGGTCGATCGCCCCCTCCTGCGCGGTTCCGGGAAACGCCGCCTCGACCGAAGCCACCGCCTCGCCCCGGTAGAGCGCGTGGACGGCCGCATCGGCGTCGAAGACCGGAACGCCCGCCTCGCGGAACATGGCCGCCGTCGCGGACTTGCCCATGCCGACCGACCCCGTCAGGCCCAGCACGATCATGAGCCCGATCCGGATGCCGTACCGATCCCGGTTAGCTCCTTCGCCCCGCTCCGCGGGGAGAAGGTGCCCGACAGGGCGGATGAGGGGCCTTGGGACGAAGAAAGGAGGATTCCCTCATCCGTCCTTCGGACACCTTCTCCCGCGGGCGGGAGAAGGGCCTCAAGGCCCAGCGGCGCGCGCCTTCTGGTCGAGCGAACCCCTGGCGTAGGCCTTGGCCATGGCGGCCAGCGAGAGCGGCCGGATCGAGGAGGCGTGACCGGCCGTGCCGAACTCCTCGAAGCGCTGGCGGCTCAGCCTGGCGATCGCTCCCATGGCGGCCTTGAGGTACTTGCGCGGATCGAACCCGCCCGGATCCTCGGCGAACTCCTTGCGGATCTGGCCCGTCATGGCCATCCGGTTGTCGGTATCGATGTTCACCTTGCGCACGCCGTGGCGGATGCCGCGCTGGATCTCCTCGATCGGCACGCCCCAGGTGGCCGGCATCCTGCCGCCGTAGCGGTTGAAGGTGTCCTGCAGCTCCTGCGGGACCGAGGAGGAGCCGTGCATCACCAGATGCGTGTTCGGCAGCCTGGCGTGGATCGCCTCGATCACCCCCATGGCCAGGACGTCCCCGTCCGGCTTGCGGGTGAACTTGTAGGCGCCGTGCGAGGTGCCCATGGCGACCGCCAGCGCGTCGACCCCGGTCGCCTCGACGAAGCGCGCGGCCTCGTCCGGGTCGGTGAGCAATTGGTCGTGCGACACGGTGCCGACCAGCCCGTGGCCGTCCTCCTGCTCGCCGCCGCCCGATTCGAGCGACCCCAGCACGCCGAGCTCCCCCTCGACGGAGACGCCGGCCCAGTGGGCCAGTTCTGCGACCGCTCGGGTGACGCGCACGTTGTAGTCCCAGTCGGCCGCACTCTTGCCGTCGGCCTTGAGGGAGCCGTCCATCATGACGGAGGTGAAGCCGTTCTGGATCGCGGTCGCGCAGGTCGCCTCGTCGTTGCCGTGGTCGAGATGCACGCAGACGGGGATGTGCGGGTAGAGTTCCACCGCCCCGTCCATGATCTTGTCCAGCATCACGTCGGTCGCGTAGGCGCGCGCGCTGCGGGAGGCCTGCAGGATGACCGGCGCGTCGACCGCGTCGGCCGCGGCCATGATCGCGAGGACCTGCTCCATGTTGGAGATGTTGAAGGCCGGCACGCCGTAGCCGTGCTCGGCGGCATGATCCAGCAACTGCCGCAAGGTGATCCGCGCCACGCCACCGTCCTCCCTGCTGCCGCGCGACGCGGCGGCCCCTCGCGTCTCAGCGCGGGCGAAGCGCCTGCACGCCGGGCAGCGTCTTGCCTTCCAGCCACTCGAGGAAGGCCCCGCCCGCCGTCGAGATGTAGGTGAAATCCTGCGCCACCCCTGCGGCGTTCAAGGCCGCGACGGTGTCGCCGCCTCCCGCGATGGTGACGAGCCGGCCGGCCACGGTCGCGGCCGCGGCGGCGCGCGCCACGGCCACCGTCGCGGCATCGAACGGCTTCAGCTCGAAGGCGCCGAAGGGCCCGTTCCAGACTAGCGTCCGGGTCCGCTTGAGGATGTCCTGCACGGCCGCCACGGAGGCGGGCCCGGCGTCGAGGATCATCTCGTCGGGCCCGACGGCATCGACGGCGACGACACGGCTGTCGGCCCCCGCCTTGAAGTCGCGGGCCACGACCGCATCGCTCGGCAGCACGATCTCGCAGGCCCCGGCCCCGGCCAGGATCGCGCGGGCCGTGTCCAGGAGGTCGTGCTCGCACAGCGACTTGCCGACCGCATTGCCCTGCGCGGCCAGGAACGTGTTGGCCATGCCGCCCCCGATGATCAGGATGTCGACCTTGCCCACGAGGTTGCCCAGGAGGTCGAGCTTGGTCGAGACCTTGGCCCCGCCCACTACCGCGGCGACCGGCCGGTCGGGACGGTCGAGCGCCTTGGCGAGCGCCTCGAGCTCGGCCTGCATCGACTGGCCGGCATAGGCCGGCAGCTTGCGGGCGAGGCCTTCGGTGGAGGCATGCGCCCGGTGGGCGGCCGAGAAGGCGTCGTTGACGTAGCAGTCCCCAAGCGCGGCGAGCTCATCGACGAAGTCGGGGTCGTTCTTCTCCTCGCCCTTGTGGAAGCGGGTGTTCTCGACGAGCAGCACGTCGCCCGGCCGCATGGCCTCGATCGCGCGCCGGGCGAGGTCGAGCCCGTGCGGCGCAAAGCCGACCGGGATGCCGAGGTGGTCGGCGAGGGACGTCACCAGGAAGGCGAGCGAGTTGGCCTCGTCCGGGCCACCCTTCGGCCGGCCGAAATGGGCCAGCAGGATCGCCTTGCCGCCCTTCTCGACGATGCTCCGGATGGTCGGCACCACGCGCGCGATGCGGGTGGCGTCGCTCACCTTGCCGTTCTCGACCGGCACGTTGAGGTCGACGCGGACCAGCACGCGCTGCCCCGCAAGAGGGGCCTCATGGATGGTGCGGAACTCGCTCATGGATGCCCCACCTTCACGAGGGTGAACACGATACCGGCCCCGGCGATCCAGGTGGTCAGGAGGGAGACCATCAGCATCCACCAGGTCGGGATCGACGCCAATCGCCCCTTCACCTCGGCAAGGTCAAGCTGCATTTTCAAAAGGTCCGATGCCTTGGCTCCGACAAGAGCCAGCTCCGTGATCCGGGGCTCGAGGCGGATGAGGATAGCCTCGATCCGATCGGCCTTTTCCTCCAGGCGAACGACACGCTGCTCCATCGTCTGAACCACCGGGCCGCCTCCGTCTGAGTCGTCTGACGCGGAAGACGCCTCCGACGGCCTAACCACGAGACCTGTCGGATCGGCCGTCATGTCAGATCAGCGCGGCCATCGCCACGGCCGTGTCGGCCATGCGGTTCGAGAAGCCCCACTCATTGTCGTACCAGGCCAGCACCCGCACGAAGGTGCCGTCGATCACCTTGGTCTGGTCGCTGTGGAAGGTGGCCGAGTGCGGGTCGTGGTTGAAGTCGATCGACACGTTCGGATGATCGGTCACGTTCAGGACGCCCTTGAGTGGCCCGGCGGCGGCGGCCTTCATGGCCGCCACGATCTCGTCCTTGGTGGTCGCGCGCTTGACCACAACCTCGAGGTCGACCAGCGACACGTTGGGGGTCGGCACCCGGATCGCCGAGCCGTCGAGCTTGCCGTTCAGCGCCGGGATCACGAGGCCGATCGCCTTGGCGGCTCCGGTCGAGGTCGGGATCGAGGACAGCGCCGCGGCGCGGCCGCGGTAGAGGTCCTTGTGCATGGTGTCGAGCGTCGGCTGGTCGCCCGTGTAGGAGTGGACCGTGGTCATAAAGCCGTGCTCGATGCCGAGCGTGTCGTTCAGCACCTTGGCGACCGGCGCGAGGCAGTTGGTGGTACAGGAGCCGTTCGAGACGACGAGGTGCTCGCGCTTCAGCGCTTCGGTGTTGACGCCGAACACGATGGTCGCATCCGCCCCCTCGGCAGGGGCCGAGACCAGCACGCGCTTGGCGCCGGCCTTGAGATGGGCGGCCGCCTTGTCGCGGGCCGTGAAGATGCCCGTGCATTCGAGCGCGATGTCGACGCCGAGCTCGCCATGGGGCAGCGCCGCCGGGTCCTTGACGGCGGTGACCCGGATCGGGCCGCGGCCGACGTCGATCGTGTCGCCCTCGACGGTCACGAGATGGGGGAAGCGGCCATGCACGCTGTCGAAGCGCAGGAGATGCGCGTTGGTCTCGACGGGCCCGAGGTCGTTGATGGCGACGACCTCGATGTCCGTGCGACCCGACTCGACGATGGCGCGAAGAACGTTACGGCCGATGCGGCCGAATCCGTTGATGGCAACCTTGACCGTCATTGACCAGCACTCCGTGGCTCCGGCGGGTGCGCGACGGACCTGCCGCCGCTGTCCCGATGCGGCCTGACTAGCATCTTTCCCGCAGGCGGGCGAGAAAATGATCCGCTGTGCATGACGCGCGCGGCGCCCGGTCCCCGGTTTGACCGGCGCGCGCGCCGACGCCACGGTGCGCGCGTTGAGTCGCTTCGCAACGCCAGTCCCCACGAGGCAGCCTTGGACCAGACGAGGAGGTCCGCCGTGACCGACCGCGAGGCACCGCCCTCCACCACCGCCCTGCCCCCGCGGCTCGATGCGGCGCTTGAACGGCTGGCGGCCGCGGTCGCCCGGCTCAAGGCCGCCGGCGAGCGGCATGCCCCGGGCGCGGGCCGCGAAGGCGCCTCCCTTCCCACGCAGGAGGATCGCGCCCGCCTCGCCCTCGACCTCGAGGCGGCGCTCGCCCGGGTGGCGCGCCTCAGCGAGGCGCAGCAGGCGGCGCTCGAGCGGCTCGGCCGGGCGGAGGCCTCGGTCGAGGCGGCGCTGCTCCATCTGGCCGACGAGGAGGAGGCCGAGGAGCCGTCGATCGAGGAGGCCTCCTGATGCCGCAGATCAGCGTCACGATCGCGGGCCGGCTCTACCGGATGGCGTGCGACGCGGGCGAGGAAGACCATCTCCAGGACCTC
>CAXUMV010000194.1:0-7141 GCA_964252065.1 uncultured Lichenihabitans sp. | reverse complement strand
TGCGGCGGAACACCTCGCCGTAGCCGCCGAGCGCCGCCACGCCCTCCTGGATGCGCGCGCCCCCCGCATCGAACAGCCCGATGATCGGGGCCCGCATGCGCAGCGCCATGTCCTGCACCTTGGTGATCTTGGCCGCGTGGGTCTCGCTCAGCGATCCGCCGAAGACGGTGAAGTCCTTGGAGAAGACGAACACGGCCCGGCCGTTCACCGTGCCCCATCCGGTGACCACGCCGTCGCCCGGGATGCGGGTCTTCTCCATGCCGAAGTCGGTCGAGCGGTGCTCGACGAACATGTCGAACTCCTCGAAGGAGCCGCTGTCGAGCAGCAGCGTGATGCGCTCCCGGGCCGTCAGCTTGCCCTTGGCGTGCTGCGCCTCGACACGGCGCTCCCCGCCGCCGGCCTGCGCCTCCGCCCTCCGCCGCGCCAGATCCCCGATGACATGTCGCATAGCGTCGGCGCTGCCCTGCTGCGGCGGACGCCGCAGTCGAGGACCCTTGTTCAAGCCGCGCCGTCGAGCAACCGAAATCGTCGTGGCGCGTGCTCGCGCGCCGCATCCGGCCGGTGCCTTAGGCCTGGAATTCGACCGGCAGAGCGGGACTGTGCGTCCGGCCCCGCAGCGCCGCCGTGAGCGGTCGCTCGACCCCGCGATAGACCGCGTAGCCGACCAGGAGCGCCGATCCCGTTCCCACGATCACGAAGCCGAACGGATCGGCGGCAAGGCCGAGGCTCGTCCAAAGCTTCCGCACGGCCGTCAGCGCGAAGATGTGCGTGAGATAGATGCTGTAGGAGGCATCCCCGAGCCGCTCGAGGGTCAGGGCCAGGCGACCTTGACGGACCGGGGTCGCCGCGAAGGCGAAGACGAGGGCGACGATCGGCGCCACGATCCAGACGAGGGCGTGCGAGCGACCGGCCTCGCTCGAGTAGGGGATGGCCATGTCGATGGCCAGAAAGGCGACGATCGCGCCGGCCGTCAAGCCGACCGGCCCGCCGGGAACATGGACCCGTGTGCCGACCCGTTCCCGGAGCAGCCCCGCCAAAATGCCGCCGATGAACAGAAGCACGATCGGGTCCGTGTAGAAGGCCGTTAGGCTGGACGACGCCATGCCGGACCCTCGCAGGACCATCCCGGCCAGCACCAGGGCCGCAAAGGCGCTCCCGAGCAGCAGGCAGCCGAGCCGGCGGCGCACCAGGAGCGACAGCCCGAAGGCGAGATAGAAGAAGGCTTCGTAGTTCAGCGTCCACCCTTGGGTCAGCAGGGGCTGCAGCTCGCCGTCGCAGCGCGGGTAGGCGATGAACATGAAGGAGGCGACGACGTAGGCCGGGTCGGTGAGGCTGCAGCCCGTGGCGCGGCCGGAGCCGAAGACGACCCCGGCCAGGGCCACCAGGGTCGCGACCCAGTAGATCGGCACGATCCGGATGATGCGCTTCTGCAGGAAGGCCGCCACGGCACCCGGCTGGCCGAAGCGGCCGCGGGTGGAGTGGATCATGATGAAGCCGCTGACGATGAAGAACATCGAGACGCCGACCGCGCCGAGGAAGTCGGCGCGGAGCGGGGTCGGATCGCCGAAGCTGGCGGATGCGCTCGAGACGGCGTGAGCCACCACGACGCTGAGGGCCGCCATGAAGCGCAAGAGCTGGATGGTGTGGAGCTTGGCCGTGCCCGGCACGGGGCGTCCGGGACGCCTCACCGGCTCGCCGTCGCGGCCGTGATGGCGGCATCGAGCCCATGCAGCGGCGCTGCGGCGATCACGCTCGACCGCAGGTGCGCGCTGTCCATGTAGAGCGGGATGCCGTCGGCGTCGAGCACGGGGCAGTGCCCGTCGGGACACAGGCTGGGGGCGGGATCGTAGAGCACGGCGCCGGTGCGCGCCGCGACGTCCGCCAGCCGGCCGCTCACATAGGCGGTGCGCTGGCGGAAGTCGCCGAGCTCGATGGTCCGCATGTCGGCCGTATCGAGGCGGAGGAAGGCGCGCCGGACCGTGTCGGAGGGGATATCGCGCGTCCCTTCGGCCGGGAACGGCGTCGGCAGCACGAGGATGACGGTCACGCCCTTGGTCTGCAGCGCTTCGATCGAGGCGGCCAGACGGTCGAACCCCGCCTGGAACTCGGCCAGCAGGGCCGCCTTCTCGGCGGGCCGGCTGCACCGGTTGCCGGCCTCGAAACAGATCGCGCCGACGCCGCTCGAGATGTGGTCGGTCTGGAAATACGGAGCCCAGATCGAGGCGATCACCACGACGTCGTAGTGGCCCGACAGGGCTTCGTCCGTCGCGACCCGGTTGAACAAGGTGCAGGTGGCGCCGGGGCGGATGATGCTGACCCCGGGCATCGGAGGACAGCCGCCGTTGGTGACCATGTGGACCGTGAGGTTCGGGTCGCGTTTCACGAGCTCCGCCATGCGGGGGTAGAGTTGCTCGGCATAGGAGTCGCCGAACAGCATGACCTTGCGGGGCCCGTGGCCGAGCGTGCAGTCCGGCAGCTTGCGGGCGCGGACATTCATGCCCCCGCATGCGACGGGATCGTCCCAATCCGACGAGGCGGCCCTGAGGGCGGCGATGCGGGCGGGGTCGCCGCCGAACCGGCCGGGAAAGCCTCCCGCGTAGGCCGCCGCCGCCGAGGCGCCCGCGATGGCCACGAGGCCGGTCGCGGCGGCGAGCGCCAGCCGCGGCCGGCGCAGCGTCAGCCAGCGCAGCCCGGTGCGTTCGACGAAGGTGAAGCTCAATCCTGCGAGGATCAGCACCAGACCGACGGCCGCGATGCGGGCCGGCAGGGACGTGACGTCGAAATAGGCGAGCACGACCAGCACCGGCCAGTGCCAGAGATAGATCGAGTACGACCAGGCGCCGACGGTGCCGACGATGGGCAGCCTGAACAGCCTCCCGTCCCGGTGGTCGGCCGTGATCACGGCCGCGGTGGCGAGCGTCGGGGCGAGCGTCGCCCAGGCCGGCCAGGGCATGGAGGCGTCGACGAGAGCCAGGGACAGCACGATCGCGCCCAGGCCCCCATAGGCGACGGCCGGCCGCCACCGGGCGGGCAGGCGGACGCCGTAGAACACCGGCAACCCGCCCAGCGCCATCTCCCAGGCGCGGGTCGGCAGCAGGTAGAAGGCGAAATCGGGCTTGCGGGTCGCGATGACCACCGCGAGCCCGAAGGACAGGACGGCCCCGGCCAGGATCAGGTGCCTGGCGTGACGCGGGGCCAAGCGATGCAGAGCCAACAGCACGAGCGGGTAGACGATGTAGAACTGCCACTCCACCGACAAGGACCAGCTGTGGAGGAGAAGCTTGGTGCTGCCGGCGCCATCGAAATAGCCGGCCTCCTGCCAGAATTGGAAATTCGAGTAGAACAGGAGGGCGCTTACCGTCTCGCGGCCGAGCTCATCGAGGCTGACCGGGTCGATGAGGACCAGACCGAAGGCGAACAGCGCCGCGCAGAGGACAGCCAGCGCGGGCACGATGCGCCGGATGCGCGCGCCGTAGAACTCGAGCAGGCTGAAACGTCCTGTCCCGAGCCGGCCCCAGATGATACCGCTCATCAGGAAGCCCGACACCACGAAGAAGACGTCGACCCCCGCAAAACCGCCCGTCGAGCCGAACCGGTAGTGGAACAGGAGGACGCCCGTGATCGCAACGGCCCGCAATGTGCTGATGTCGTGACGGAAATCAGTCATGCAAGCGTGGCTTCGACAGGGACGGTCGGTCGGGCACGCTCGCCATCTGGATCAAAGGCCCTGCCCCGCGGGGCCGCACGAACGAGGCACGGCCGAGGACATGGGCCCGCGAAGGGAAGCCGAGGGTCGGCACTGGCATCAAGGTACAGTCTACTGGTCAGCAGTTCAACGATCGAGCTTACGCAAGGAAATGGCGGTCCGGAGGACCGTCGGTCATGCTTGTTCGTCGGTTGAGGCAGTAGCCATGCCATCGTTGACATGCGGTTTCAAGCTGTGGCCGGATCCAGTCCTTGGCGTTCGGCGGATCGGAGCTGGGCGAACCCGAGAGGCGGGCGGGTCTTGAGCAAAGCGGCGCGCCGTCCTCGGCACTCCTCCCCGCGGACGTCGCCGGATACGGCGATGGTATGGGTCGCGGGGGGCACCTTCCGCATGGGCTCGGACCATCACTATCCCGAGGAGCGGCCCGCCCACCCCGTCACGGTCGCCGGCTTCCTCATCGACGCCACCCCGGTCACCAACGTCCAGTTCCGCGCCTTCGTCGAGGCGACCGGGCACGTGACCCTCGCCGAGATCGCGCCCGACCCGCGGGACTATCCCGGCGCGGCCCCGCACATGCTGAAGGCCGGCTCGCTCGTCTTCTGCCCGCCGGACCACCCGGTGAGCCTCGGCGACTGGCGCCAGTGGTGGGCGTTCCGGTTCCGCGCGACCTGGCGCAAGCCCCGCGGGCCGGGCTCGTCGATCAGAGGCATGGACGACCACCCCGTCGTCCACGTGGCCTACCGCGATGCCGCGGCCTATGCGGGGTGGGCCGGCAAGGCGCTGCCGACCGAGGCCGAGTGGGAGTTCGCGGCCCGCGGAGGGCTGGACGATGCCGAGTTCGCCTGGGGCACGGAGCTCGCCCCGCAGGGCCGGCCCATGGCCAACATCTGGCAGGGCGAGTTCCCGGCCCGTCCTCTTGCGGCCAAGGGATTCGAGGGCACCTCGCCCGTGCGGTCGTATCCGGCCAACGGCTACGGGCTCCACGACATGATCGGCAACGTCTGGGAGTGGACGGCCGACCTCTGGTCGCCCCATCACACGCCCGCCGCGCCGAGCCCCTGCTGCGTGCCGCCCGGGCCCCGCGGCGAGGGGGCGATCCCGCGCAAGGTGCTCAAGGGCGGCTCGCACCTCTGCGCGCCGAACTACTGCCGGCGCTACCGCCCGGCGGCCCGCCACCCCGAGCCGGTCGACACCTCGACCAGCCATATCGGCTTCCGCTGCGTCAGGCGGCCGCCCGCCTGAGCGGCGCGGCTCACGCCCGGGGCAGGCGGGCCCGCGCCTCGAGGTCGTCGATGTTGAGATGGCTGCGGATATAGGCGTTGGACGCATCGCGGGTGGGCTGGAAGTCCCACGGCGTGCGACGGCCCTTCTTCATCGCGGCGTCGACCAGGATGCGGCGGCGCTGGCTGGCGATGACGTCCGCGCGCAGGCCGTCCTCGTCCCAGATGGCCGTCGCCTCGGCCCGCAGGCCGGCCATCTCCATCGCCTGCGCCGGGTCGCCCGCAAGGTTCTGCCGCTCGAGCGGGTCGGCGCCAAGATCGTAGAGCTGCTCGGGATCGCCCTCGCAGCGGATGTACTTGAGGCGGCCGCGGCGGACCATGAGGAGCGGCGCCACGGCGCCCTCGGCCAGATATTCGCCGAGCACCTCGTCGTGCCCCCCGCTGCCCGACAAATGGGGCAGGAGGCTGCGCCCGTCGATCGGCGCGGCGTAGTCGGGCGCCGCCCCATCGCCCGCGATCTCCGCCAGGGTCGGCAGCAGGTCGATCGTGGAGATCGACCGGGCGACCCGCCGCGAGCCGAACCCGCCCGGGAACGAGAAGAGCAGCGGCACGCGGGCGGCGTTCTCGTACCAGGTCATCTTGTCCCACAAGCCCCGTTCCCCGAGCATGTCGCCGTGGTCGGCCGAGAACACCACCATCGTGTCGCGATCGAGCCCCGCCTCCTTGAGGGTCCGCAGGAGCGTGCCGACCTGGTCGTCCACGAACGAGACCGCCCCGTAATAGGCGCGGCGGGCGCGGCGCACATGCGCCTCGGTCACGTCCTTGGCCTGATCGATGCCGAGAAGGTGCCGGATGCGCGTCCAGTGCGGATCCCGGGGGTCGGGCGAGGTCGACAGGTCCGGAAGGTCGATGTCCGCCTCGGCATACTGGTCCCAGTAGCGGGGGAGGATGCGGTAGGGGTCGTGCGGGTGGGTCATGGAGACGACGAGGCAGAACGGGCGCCGGTCGCTGCTCCGGGCCACGTCGAACAGGTGCCGCCGCGCGGCATGGATCGTCTCCTCGTCGTAGTCGAGCTGGTTGGACCGCTGGCACGGACCGGCCTCCATGAAGGCCGGCGTCCCGTAGTAGAAGTCGGGGCGGGCCGTGGGATCGGCCCAGTTCGGCGTCCAGCCGAAATCCGCCGGGTAGATGTCGGTCGTCAGGCGCTCCTCGAAGCCGTGCAGCTGGTCGGGGCCGACGAAATGCATCTTGCCCGACAGCGCGGTGCGGTAGCCGGCCTGCCGCAGGTAGTGCGCAAAGGTCGGGATGTCGGCCCGGAACTCGGCGGCATTGTCGTAGACGCCGGTCCGGGACGGCCGCTGGCCGCAGAGCATCGCGGCCCGCGAGGGGGAGCACAGCGGGCTGGGACAATAGGCCGAGTCGAACACGACCGCCTGCTCGGCCAGCCGGGACAGGTTCGGGGCCCGGACGAGGGGATGGCCGTAGACGGGCAGAAAGCGCGCCGCCATCTGGTCGGCCATGATGAACAGGATGTTGGGCGAACGCGCCATGAAAGCTCCCTTCGAGCCGGCGTCGGAGTCAGTGCGGCAGAGGCGTCCCGCCTGCACGGCGAGCGGAAGCGTCATGCAGGACCGGTTCGCCGCCCGGCGCAAGGGCCGGGATGCGGGCGGGACCGCATCAGCGAAGCGGTCCCTCCCGGAGCATCGCCTCGGATTGCACGGCGGTCCGCCGGGCGGCATGGCGGTTCGGCGGGATCGCGAGCCCTAGATTGTCGCGCAGGGTCGGCCCCTCGTACTCGTCGCGGAACAGGCCCCGGCGGCGCAGTTCGGGCAGCACCAGCTCGACGAAGTCGTCGAGCGCCGCCGGCAGGGTGGGGAACATCAGGATGAAGCCGTCGGCGGCGCGGGTCTCGAACCACTCCTCCATGAAGTCGGCGATCTGCCCGGGCGTGCCGGTGAGGCCGTTGCCGGTGTGCTTTTCGGCATAGAGCCGGATGAGCTCTCCCACCGTGTGCCCCTGCCTGACGAAGGCGACGAGCTCGTCGAACAGCGCACGCGATCCCTTCGGGGCCGCCGGCAGGCGGTCCATCGGGAAGGGTGCGTCGAGCGCCGCGCCGCGCAGATCGACTTCGAGGAACTCCGACAGCATGAGGCGGCCGACGTCCGGATGCAGCTTGTCGATCAGGAACTGCACCTTGCCGCGCGCCTCCGCCTCC